>CAZWME010000712.1:0-3332 GCA_964634515.1 uncultured Pirellulales bacterium
ACCGCAGACATCCTCATTACGAGTGAGGTGCTCTACCAACTGAGCTACGGTGGCTTTTTTGTGATTTCAATAAGTTAGAATCCACCAAATCTTCAGATTGAGACTTGTTAATTATTTCTGACTTATCAATTTTGACATAACTCGTCAATCCATTTACAAGACCTACCGCTTTTTCCCGCCCCCTAAATAAGGTGAACGTTTCTCAATGTCATGGTCATTGTCTTGTGCCCTAAAAGCTCTCGTATCTCTTTGGGCTTCGCACCCCGCAAAACTAGATGAGCGGCTCTCTATCCCCGACCTTCTCAGCTCCCCCTTAAAAGCCCTGTCAATCCCCTAACCAGCTTTTCTCTGATAGATAAAAACATAATTAGATGTCAACCCCCTCAAGCGCAGCCCAGTATGGCCCTCTTGACCATGGTCCTGGCTATCTGTATCTTCCACTTATTCCTGTCACCCGGAAGAGCTATGGCTTTAGCGATAGCGGCAGCACCGGCAGCGTCAGCATTTTTTTCGTTTATAGATTTTCCCTTGATCAATCCTTCAGACTTTAACACGCGATATGGCTTGTTGTACACCGCATTGAGGCATATCCGAGCGTCTCCTCTCCCAACCATCGCGGCACAATTCACAATGGGAAAATCTATCGATTTCCGAATAGTGAATTTAATGAATGAGCTCTTAATCCCTGTCGCCGGTGTCGGCACCTGTATTTCTGTGACGATTTCGTCCATTGCCAGTATGGTCGACCCCGGTACAGCCACATCCCAGAATTTCTCGGCCTCAATCATTCTCTTGTTCGTCTTGATCTTCGCGTTCAGCGCCACCAGGGCCGGCGCCGTATCGCTGGGATTTACCGCCAGGCATCCTTTTACCGCCCCGAATATTGAATGGTACCGGTTGTCTCCCTCTATCGCGTAGCACTTGTTGCCGCCCTTGCGCAAGCAGTTGAACCTGTTGTCGGGACTCCGGAAATACCAGCATCTCGTGAGCTGGCAGATATTGCCGCCGATTGTTCCCATCTCTCTTATGTGCGGAGACGCCGTTCGGTGTGCCGCCTCTGCAAGTGCCTTATATCCAGCCCTTACCACAGCACTTTTCGCGATGTCTTCCAGTCTTGTCAAAGCGCCGATTTTAAGCATGCCCGCTTCTTCTTTAATGTAGTCCAGGCCGGAAATGCCCTTGAGGTTGACCAGGACTTCGGGATAGTCCGGCAATATCTCAAATCTCATTGTGCCCAGAAGATCCGTACCGCCGGCTATGACAGACGCCTTCCCCGCCCTCAAAATAGAAGCTGCTTCCTCGACCGTCCTGGCATTAACGTGCGCGAATTTTTTCCATGTCCTCATATTAAAAACCTCTCTAGAGCCTTCAGCTGTCAGCGATCAACCAAGTCTTTGTCTTTGACAAATGTTTTTGGATGGCCACTGATTAAGCCTTCTTTAAAGCTTTGGCAGCCTCCAGTACAGCCGGTGGGTGCTGCTGGTAGGTACCACAGCGACACAGATTGCCGGCAAGAGCGTCTCGAACGTCAACCTCGGTTGGGTTCGGATTTCTGTCCAGCAGCGCTTTGGCTGTGGTTATAAATCCAGGGGTGCAATAGCCGCATTGAAAAGCGTTCCACTTGATATAAGACTCAATGATCGGATGATTGGCTTTAGCGATGCCTTCAGCCGTTTCAATATTGGCGCCATCGCATTCGCAGGCCAGGGTCAAACAGGAAAGAATCGGCCTGCCGTTCATGATCACGGTGCAGGAACCGCAAGCTCCCTGTCCTCCGCACCAGTCTTTGGGCGAAGTCAGACCGATCTCCTCCCGCAGGAGTTGCCGTAAACTCCAATGCGGTTCAACCGTACATCGGTACTCTTCACCATTGACCGTCAATTCTATGGTGTTTGTGGTCGTCGATTCCCGTATCTCCGGGGCTTTAGCGACGGCACTCTCTTCGGCCTGGTGTTGAGGTCCTGTCTCGGCAGCAAAGGCTATCGAGCCCATTGTGGAGCCGCCAATTAGCAGGCTCGCGTCCCTCAGAAATTCTCTGCGCGATAAATGTCCGAATCCTTGTTTGGTTTCCTCTTCCTCGGATTTCTTCTTTTTGTCTGACATACTATCCCCTTGTTGCCATGCTGATTCAAAATCAGATTTTTTAAATCTTACCGAGGGCCTTGAGAACTTTGTCGGGAGTCACTGGATAATCAAGAACCCATTTCCCGGTGGCATTGTATATTGAGCCTGCGGTGATTCCCGACAAAGAGGCCCCCGTGTCTTCTCCGACGCCGCAAGCGCCGTAGGAGGAATAGCCCAGGTGACTTTCATTAATAATGCACTTGGCTTCCGGGTAATCATTCATCGTCCCGATGTGATAACCGATATTGTCGAAATTCAACCCGACGCCTGTTTTGGGGCAGTAGATTTTTTCTTCAGTCGCACTTCTCCCCAAACCCATAATTGCGCCACCGTATTGTTGCGCTTCCGCTCCGCGCCGATTGAACAGATGCCCGACATCATTGACGCACACCAGATTGGTAACCACTACTTCCCCGGTCTCCACATCCACCTCCACTTCTATAAAGTGGGCCTGCCGGCTCATAATATACATCTGCGGATGGGGCTTGCCATTTAAAGTCAATCCGGACACAGCAGGAACAACTGGATGGATAATCGCCGGATCATCTCCCCAGAACGCACTGGCCACTTCCCTTACGCTTCTTTTATTGCGCGGATTTGCCTTTTCAAATACAAAACCATCTTTAACATCGAGATCATCGACTTTTTTCCCGGCGAATACAGGCTGGCCAGAAACGGATTTTTGTCCTGGCATCACCGGGCCGGAGGGACGGCGCACAGCATAATCGATAATCTTCCGTTTCAACTCTCTCGCCGCGACTATTAGTTGAGGAGTGTTCTGGCTGATCCCCATCGATCCGCCCGGAACCCAGAAACGGTAAGTGTTCGCATCCGACCGCTGTTGCTGGATCACGGTGTCTTCATATCTTAGCCCCGCTTCCGTAGCGACACAGTGACGGAAAGCCGATTCGGTATCCACTCCGAAATCCGCGCGCATTCCTATAATCGTGAGTTTCCCGTCGCGCAGCACCAGACAGGCAAACTGTCTGCCAGCAATCCAGCTCCACTCGTTAATGTGGACAAACCCGAGTCCATGCATCCTTCCGTTCGCCAACGTCCTGGCACCCGGCGCATGCCACTTTTGGTCCCAATGGATTGCCTCTTTTCCCTTTTTGATAATCTCCCTCAAGCTCTGCCTTTGAGGAAATCCATTCTCCTTCTGGTACTGAGTTATCCAATCCCAATCGTGTCCCCGGCAGCCGTCGTTT
>CAZWME010000713.1:0-3328 GCA_964634515.1 uncultured Pirellulales bacterium
GAGCTTCGTGCTTCCACGAAGCGCCGAAATCACGTGAGATGCACACCCCGCCGGGACGGTCGTGGCCGTGACGTTCGGAAATTATATTGTCGTTGGGAATATCGTGAACATTGGAGAACGCACCCCACATCTTACCGGGTATGTCCGGGTCGAAGGCAATCTCATAACATGTGTTCCTCCATGGTGCCCATGAGTTCTTATCCCACCATATCCACGTCTTGCCGCCGTTTGTGGACCGCGCCAGGCCGATATCTGTATAAGCAATGTAATGCCGATTTGCTTCAAAGGGATCTATATAGTAATGCCATGTAGTAGTGACCACCAGACCGTTGCATACCCATTCACAGCCCGGTTTAGGCTCTTGACCGGCAGCGGGGTAAGTATGGCCGTTAAACCACGTATCACCGCCGTTATGTGTGATATAGCATTGGCTCCTTAATAGAATCAGCCTGTTGGGATCAGTGCTGCATATGGCAACTCCGAACGGTGCATCGCCTCCCTTGTAGGATTGTCCCGTGGAAGCTGTAACGTAGTTGGGAGCAATGTTGTAGCGCTCGAAACGCGGGTCCATGAAATATGTGTCGCGCCATGTCCGGCCCCCGTCATCGCTGCGATAGACTGTGTCATGATGAGGTGGATGGAATCCTGTGCTTGTGTTCATAGCATACACGGTAAGGGGATTAGTATCAGTTGTGAGAATTTGTTTGTACTGGGCGATAGAACCATAGGCCCATCGATCGGCTTTTTGCGTATCCGTATTGATGCCTCGACCCATAGCCGGTTGCCATGTCTTTCCGCGATCTCGTGAACGATAGATACCACCTTTGAAGGTGCCGTTTTCATCTTTGCTGGTTATGGTGCAATAAAGCACTATGAGGCTGTCTTTCGAATTGGAACCACCGGCGAATCCCTGTATCTCCTTCCAGGGCAGGCCGTTTGTCTTTTCCTCCCAACTCTTCCCCCCGTCGTCAGAGCGCCATACGCCCCTATTTGTGGCGGCAAACATAACGCGGCCTTCGTTAGTATGGTCAAAATGGAATCCTATCACCTGGCCACTGGGTCCATTACAGGCTGTCCACATTACACCTGCGTTTCGTGATAACCAGCATTTGCTGCTGCGAGTACCGGCGAGCATGATGTTTGGGTCGGACGGATTTATCGCAATTTCAGCATATAGCGATTCCCTGAGATTGCCAATAGGTGTGAAGGTTCTTCCCCGGTCGCGGCTGATTCGCAGGCGCCCCCTTGATGAAGCATAAATAATGTCGGGATTTGATGGATGGAAGCCCGGTCGGCATCTCGTATCAGTTCTGAGTTGTGCATGGTTAATCATGCGCCAGTTTCGACCACCGTCCTCAGAAATGTACGCTGCGCTCATGTCGCAGTTGAGCATCATCAGATTACTGTCCGCCGGAGATATAGCTGGTGAAAACATTCCGCCTCCGCCTGACAGACCGACAGGTTCCCAGGGAATCTGTCTGGCAACAGTTTCCGAAGAGGCAGCATTCTGCTCACTGCATATTAATATTCCAAGTACCATTAACAATCTACAGCACCGAAAATAATATATCCCACGGTATTTCATAGTTCAATTATTCCTTTAGTTGAATATGCAATCTGTTGTCGTCAGCACGAATAAAGCAAAGAGCACTTTTCGGTCAAAATATGATTTTAGTCCCGCTGAATATTTTACTATTATCGTGTTTATTTTCAAGAACCGTTTTTGTTTCAACGCGTTCCACTTTTTCAATATCACATGTTTATTACTTTTTTTAAAAACATCGATTTAGCTTGCCCTGTATCGTCTTACACGTTACACTTTTTCTGCTTTTCAGGTAAGAAGGTGCAGGTTGTTGATTATTTAAGGATTCAACTTACTTAGAATTTGGAATTGGAGGAACTATTATGAATGAGTCGAAAATTAAACAATCCAAAGCTATTTCGAGACGCACGTTTTGCCGGTCGGCAATTACCGCAGCCGTAGCGCTCCATTATATCAAGACATCCGCTAAGGCATCCGAGAGCAATAAAGTCAAATTCTACAAGAACCTCGGGCCCGGTCACATCGGCGTCAGGGCTAATCAGCAGCAAGCACTTGAGTATGCAGTAAAATATGGCTTTGACAGCATTACTCCCAGTTTTGGCGAATTTCAAAACAAATCTACCTCGGAAATTCACGATTGGTTGGAGTTAATGAAAGAGAAAGGCATTAGATACGGCGCAGCCGGTCTCCCTGTAGAGTTTCGAAGAGATGTGAATCGATTTAAGACAGATATGGCACGACTGCCCAAACAGGCGGGTGTTTTGAGGCAATTAGGCGTAAAACGCATAGCAACCTGGATTACACCCGGTCACAGGGAGCTTACGTACCTGCAAAACTTCAAACAGCTTAAAAACCGTTTTCGTGAAGTAGCGAATGTGCTTAAAGACAACGACATCCGGTTGGGTCTGGAATTTGTCGGGCCGCGAACATCCCGAGCACGGTCCCGTTTCCCATTTATAAGCACTTCACTTGGTATGATGGAACTGGTGGAGGCAATCGGCACAGGAAACGTGGGGCTTCTGCTGGATAGCTGGCACTGGTACACTTCACACGGGACGATTGAAGAGCTGATGCAGTTAACTAATAATGATATCGTACATGTCCATGTAAACGATGCTCCATCCGGTATTGAAGTCGATCAGCAAATGGATAATCGGCGGGCACTGCCGGTAACAACGGGTGTTATCGATATGAAAGGATTTGTTAACACCTTAGTGAAAATTGGTTATGACGGTCCGGTGGAGTGCGAACCGTTCGATCAGGAATTAAGCAAAATGGAGAACGATGCGGCATTACAAAAAACCATTGCATCGCTTAACCGCATGTGGAATCTGATCGACGTTTGAAATATCAACTAATCCGTGACAAACAGACGTGCAGGCTGGATTCGATGATGTCCTAATTGACCTGCTTCTACAAAGACCAGGGTGATCTCATCGCTCTTGTGAGCATCCTGTTGGCCATATCGTCATTAAGAAATCGCTCATTCTCCGGGTCCCATCGCAGCTTTCGCCCTAACCTCAGGCAGATATTACCGGCGTGACAAGTCGTGACCGAACGATGCGAGACTTCGGCGTTGGATATCGGCAGGCTGCGGCTCTTTACACAATCGAGAAAATTGCTATGGTGCCCCATCATAAACGCATAGCCTTTTTGCATAAAATTTACCTTCCGCATAATGGCTTTGCTCGAAGCTGTAATCTTGCCGGTGTCATCTACGCTAACCCAGCCATCGGTTCTGTTGATTTTGTTTGATCTTGGTGTAGTGAATGTTTGTTTTTCGTG
>CAZWME010000714.1:0-1437 GCA_964634515.1 uncultured Pirellulales bacterium
TTTCTATTTGCGTATAATCTGCTGGTGGAATCGTTATATCAGGAGTTATTTCTTCCTGAGTATATGCTGTATGTGTATCAAGTCCTAATATCCCCATCAAAAATACGAGCGCCATTATCAGATTCCCCCATCTGTGAATCGAGCCCAAACCCTTCATAATCCACCTCCCCGTGATGTTTAAAGTTTAATTTTCAAAAAAACATTATATACAATTCATGACACAACTGTCAAGGAAGAGAGTGTTGATGAGAGTGTTGAAAAACAAATATTTAATTGACCTCAGAACCGTTCTTTAATATAATAAGACCAACAAAGCATCTGGAGCCTGAAATGGAAAAAGAGCGATATATAAAGACTGGCAATGACACTTTCTTTGGCGATTACATATACAATCAAATAGTTCCCCAGGAACATTTCCTACGCAAACTCAAGCAGATCATTCCCTGGGAGCGGTTCACTAAGAAGCTCATCAAGCTATACAAAGGTGGCGGGAGGTATGGACGCCCACCCTTTGAACCTGCACTAATACTAAAAATGGGAATGGTAGCATATCTTTACAATCTTTCCGAGCGCCAAGTAGAAGTATACGTGAACGCAATCTATCAGCCAAGTACTTTGTCGGATTCCCCTGTAGATCAGAAAGCTCCCGATCATTCGACATTGACCAAGTTCAGGAAGCGGTTGATCGAGAGGGGCAAGTTGGAAGCGTTTGAAGAAATGCTATCCGAGATAATCCGGATCGCACTAGAGAGCGGGGTTCAATTCGGCTCGATCCAGATAGTGGACAGTGTGCATAGTGTGGCCAACGCGAATACCTACTAGAACGAAGCTCGGAAAAAAAGGGCAAAGGTCCACAGGACCCAGATGCTAAGTGGGGTGTAAAACATACCCGCAAAGTCAAAGATGAACAGGGCAATACAAAAGAGCAAAAGGAATACTTCTACGGTTACAAAGCGCATGTGAGCCTGAATGCTGAAAGCGGCATGATCACCAATTTAGTTGTTACACCGGGAAACGCGTATGATGGACATAAGCTTCCCGAACTGGTCAATCGAGACCTAGGACTAGGCTTGCCGGTCGACACGGTGGCAGCGGACCGGGGATATGACGATGGTTCAAACCATTACTTCTTGCAGACCAAGGGTTTACACTCTGCTATACACCTGAATGCGTACCGCACCCAAAAGAAGGATAAGAACAAAGAAGTATGGGTACAACTCAAATCTACACCTGAATATCAACAAGGGCTTAGGAAAAGATACAAAGTGGAACGCAAATTTGGTGAAGGCAAGCAAGGTCATGGATTGGGGCGTTGTCGTTACGTTGGGGTGATAATGTTTGCTATTCAGGCTTTGCTAACGGCAATGGCACTAAACCTCAAGAGGATTGTCAAGCTGTTGGTGGGCAATAAATCGCGTACCGTTGCCGATTTGATAA
>CAZWME010000714.1:1447-3328 GCA_964634515.1 uncultured Pirellulales bacterium
CTGCAAGTGCCTAGACAAGGGTGAAATATCTAACCTTAGAGTTTTGAGGACAACTATGACATAAAATCAGATTTCTACCAATAGGTTTTGAGTTAAAAAGGTAAGATGACTGTGCCCCATACCCTCCAATTCATGTGAGGTATGTCCTGGTTATCCATTTTCGTTGTTTATTCAACACCCTCCAGTGACGCATCACTAGAATTTGATAGCTTATGAAATACGTAACAGGTATACTTGAGGGCGATGTAAATTAAAAATTTGGAGAAAACAATGCTTCTTTGTATCGACATCGGAAACACCAATATCACCCTGGGGCTATATGAAGGCAAGACCCTGGGGCCTCGCTGGCGACTGGCGACAATCCATAACCGGATGCCAGATGAGTTTGGCATACAACTTATAGGATTATTGCAACACGTAAAAATTGAACCCAAGCTTGTGGAATACGCCCTGATCGCCTCGGTTGTCCCCCCGCTGACTAACAAATGGGTACAAGTCTGCCAGATGTATTTAGGATGCACCCCAATGGTGATCGACTCAAACACCAAAACAGGGGTAGAAATCCTGATCGACAAGCCCAGCGAAGCCGGAGCCGACCGGATTGTGAATGCCGCTGCCGCTTATCGGTTGTATGGCGGCCCAGCCTGTATCGTCGACTTTGGGACCGCAACAACCTTTGATGCACTCTCTGCCGAGGGAGAATACCTGGGTGGCGCGATCGCCCCCGGAATCGGGATTGCATCAGATGCCCTGTTCCAACGGGCTGCCAAACTCCCCAAGGTCGATCTAAAACCACCGCCGGCCCCAATTGGAAAAAATACCATTCACGCCATGCAATCAGGGCTTCTGTATGGGTATGTTGGATTGATTGAAGGGATGGTAGCTCGGTTTAGAAAAGAACTTGGTCCGAAGATGAAAGTCATCGCCACCGGTGGTTTGGCTGAATTGTTCGCCCAGGAAACAGATGTCATTGAAATCGTCGCTCCCTGGTTGATGCTCGACGGGTTGCGGATGATTTATGAAATGAATGTAAGTCAGGAGTCGTGAGTGACGAGTGGTAGGCAAAATCACGTTTCACGCTTCACGTGTCACTAATTACAAGGATTGAATTTAAATATGAACCCTCTCACTGGAAAAAACATTCTTCTCGGTATTACCGGCAGCATTGCGGCCTACAAAGGTGCCGATCTGGCCAGCAAACTGGCCCAAAGCGGCGCTATTGTCCACACCATTCTCACCGAGGCGGCCACAAAATTCATCTCTCCGCTCACCTTTCAATCGGTTACCGGGCAACGGGCCTACACCGATTCCGCCCTGTGGGGCACCGAAGCCCACGTTCTTCATGTCGGGCTAGCGCACCAGGCCGATGCCATGCTGATCGCCCCAGCCTCGGCAACCACAATGGCAAAATTTGCCCAGGGACTGGCCGATAATCTACTCTCCCTAACAGCATTAGCTTATGGGACAGGGGATGAAGAACACCCGCTACTGATCGCCCCCGCGATGGACGCCGGGATGTTTGGTCATCCTGCTACCCAAGAGAGTGTCAGACTTTTAGAACAGCGGGGAGCGACACTCATCGGTCCCGAAGAGGGTCACCTGGCATCTGGTTTGGTTGCCAAGGGACGGATGAGTGAGCCATCCACTATTGTAGGGTACCTCCGCTACCAGTTATCTCGCCGCGGCCCATTGGCTGGAAAGAAAATTGTTGTAACCGCTGGTGGCACTCATGAAGATATCGACCCCGTCCGTTACATTACCAACCGGTCATCTGGCAAACAGGGGTACACTCTTGCCCAGGCCGCGATTGATGCAGGCGCTGATGTAACTTTGATCACTGCTCCTACAAATCTAACAGCTCCCATTGGGTCCAACTCAGTG
>CAZWME010000715.1:0-3322 GCA_964634515.1 uncultured Pirellulales bacterium
CTCCGTCATAGGCTCGAGGACTGGCGAGTTGGTGTAGGTTGACTTTTATGTTCGCCGTTCACTCGCCCTTTCGTCTGCGAGTGTCACAGCATCTCGACCATGTCACGTTACCAGTCCCCGCCTCGTCAAACGCAGCATGTGGTTTTCCCACACTACGCTTTCCTATATGCTTCATACCAAGGTTTATGTGACCTATCACACCGGAATTGCTTTCGCAAATGATAAACCATCGGCTACTCCACCTCTTCCTGCCTAAGCCTTTACGCTACCATGAGCGCCAGGCCGGTTCAGCCTTCGCCTTGATGTATATCCCCCTCTCAGGTCCTGCAGTCTTCGACATTAAGCAACTGTCTCGACCTCCGAGGCTATCGGTTTCGAGGCTACTCCTACGTTCACGCATGTTACGGCCCGGTGACTCGTTCATCACCGCTTACGATGGCTTTGTCAATGGGCCTCAGATCATTCGATTTCTCTCATTCCTGCCGTCCAGGCTACGGGTTCTCTGGCTTCTGCCCCGGAAAGACTAACTCCTTCTGAACACGCCGGCCTTAGCTGGTCGCACTACTTAATCCGTTATCACAAATATAATTGTCAAAAAACATCTGTATTTCCGCAAAAAATATAGTTAGGGCCCAGCGTAGTTTGTCTCTTGCTGAAAAGCCCGCACCAACCTTGTGTTGATGCGGGCTTATTCTTTGAATTATCGATTTGTTGTGAAGCTTTACTTCTTAATCGTAGCGGTCAGAATACCTTTCATGGCGGCAGCCTTGACGTGCGAGGGCTGGTCATCGCCCTTGAACTCTTGGTACAATGCTACTGCCTCGGACTTCTTACCGTTGGCCAGTAACTGCTCGGCACAGACCAGGCAGGCATCGGCTACTGGTATTTTCATATTGGCAGATGCCTTCTTAGCGAACTTTCTCAGTTTCTTGGCCGCAGCCGACGTACCGATCAGACCCAGCGATTGGGCCGCGGCCTTGGCGACTTGGATGTCGGAATCGCCAAGAAGCTTCGAGATGACCTGGATGCTCTTTTTGTCGCGACGTACACCCAGCGAACCGATAATACCCGGCTTGAGATTACTGCTGACCTTCGGCAATGCGTCCCGAATCGCCTTGGCCGCCTTCTCGCCCGGAATGCGTTCCAGGGCGTAGCGTGCGATGTGCGAGGTCTCCTCGTCGGCTAAAAGAGCGGCGAGCGCCTTCACGGATTGGGCCGTGCCGACGACTCTCAGTTTGCGGCACACATAGTCCTGCGCGGATCGTGAGATGCCGCTGGCAAGCACGTCCACCAGACTCTTTTCCAGCGTCTTGCGCGCAGACACATCGCCATGAGTGGCGATGATCGCCTGGTCAATCGGCTTCAAGGCCTCAAGGTCTGCGCCCCAGTCATAGGACTTAAGTGTTTCCAATGCTTTGTTTACTGCGGGCGAATCCGTTTGGGCAACGGCTGCGGTCGCCATTCCAGCCGCCAGTGTCATTCCTGTACTTTTTTTACTCGTCATAATCAAGTCTCCTTGTCGCAATCATTGCTTTCTTAAATCACCCATGGCTCTCTTCTTGCAACGTCGACAAGGCGGTTGGCTTCGTCGTCGTCAATGAACTGTTGTTTCTCCGTGTCCCATTTCAGTGACCGTTCCAGTTCGTAGGCAATAAGGAACAGGTGGCACACTGTTGCGGTATGGACCGCATATTCGATATCACGGAATGGTCTCCTGCGCGTCTTGACGCAGTCGATGAAGTCACCGTAGATACCGCCGCTTCCCGCATATCTGGGGACCGGCTTTGAGGGGCCTTTCTCATTCGTACCTTCTACCTCCAGGTTGCCTCGACCCGGGTAATTGTGGTGAAGAAGCTTGCCGTTCGGATACCGGCAGGTCGCGAACTTCTTGCCGTTTTCGTTATGAAAGATGACTTCCTCGGGCTCCAGTTCCCTGACATCAATGGCGAAGGTCGCACCACCGAAATGATGGGCGCCCCAGTCGGTCATACCACCGCCCGAATAATCCCTGAAAGACCGCCAGCTTGTGCCGTCGATGCTGTAACTGCCGCTGCACCGGTACCGATGGTATGGTGCCCATGGGGCCGGGCCAAGCCACCTGTCCCAGTCGAAGCCGGCGGGGATCGGTTCCCCCTTCAAGTTGCAGTCCTTCGGTAACGGTCCAACGTTAACGTTGATCGACTTGATGATACCTTTGTCGCCATTCCAGCAGGGATCAACCGTCTTCCTGTAGTCTCCGAGTACTCGCTGACTGCCGCCGGATACGACCCGACTATAACGCCGGGCAGCGTTGATCATCAGCCTGCCTTCACGGAGCGTCTTGGTCTCGGGCTTCTGGCAGTAGATGTCCTTTCCGTGGCGGCATGCCTCGATCACTATAATCGCGTGCCAATGGTCCGGCGTTGCGCAATGCATAGCGTCGATATCATCGCGTACCATAATTTCACGGAAATCGTTGTAAACTTTGCAGTCCTTGTTGCCGTACTTCTCGTTCACGCGGTTCATTGCGGCATTGCGAGCGTCCCTTTTTACGTCGCTAACGGCAACGTACTGGACATCCCTCCGACCCAGGAATGAACCCAGGTCGCCCCGGCCCATGTTGCCGATGCCGATACCCGCCATCACGATACGGTTACTTGGCGCTGTCCTGCCCCCTCTTCCCATCGCCGACGCCGGGATCAGGTAGGGAACTGCCACCGTTGCTGCCGCTGCTTTCAGAAATGTTCTTCGACCATAAGATGTGCCCTGGTCATTCGTTGGTTTGCTCTTCCGATTTGTCACGTTTTTATCCTTTCCTGGACTCAGTCTGCATAATTGCTTTGAGCCATGTCGATTCTAAATCTCACTTGCTTAATCAATATCGCTTGCATTATGGTGATATTTCCCCGGCTAGCCTTTCTCCTCACGACCGTCACAAGGTTTCTACTGATAATGATAGCAATTTTGATTTTACGACTATTTCTAACGATTATACTCTATAAGCAGGACATATCAAGGGCTGTTTTCCCAAACTTAAGGATTTTTGCGAAACTACCAGCAATTCACGATTGACATTAGCCATAATTCTACCTGTTTTAAACATTTATTGGATTTAAGGGCTTACTTTCAACACTCAATATTAGCCCAAATGAAAAATTTACGATGCATTCACCTTCTACTTAATTAATCCGATATCACACTAAATATTTTCAAAATATATTCGTCTTTCCATAAATAATTGACATTTATTCGGACTCGACATAGGCGAAATTGATATTTGTGGAGTCATTTTGGTGACAAGATGTCAGTGTGCCGCAGCAAGCTATGTCAGAGATGGGAGCAG
>CAZWME010000716.1:0-3318 GCA_964634515.1 uncultured Pirellulales bacterium
TTCCTTTTCCTCGTACTCGAGGCAGATCCATCCGCGGTAGCCTACGCCGCCGAGAATTCTTGCGAGTCGCCGAAAGTCAGTCGGCTCTCGTCCTCGCCCGCGCGGAGAGGTGACCACTTTAACCTGAACGTGAAGCGTGTAAGGGGCGATCTTTTCAAGTTCGCCGTAGACATCTTCACCATGGAAGTTACCGGTGTCCATCCACGCCCCAAACCATGGGCTCTTGACGTCACGGATGATCGCCAACATGCCATCAACTGTACTGGTCAGTCCGCCGTGATTCTCCAAGCCGAGGAAGACACCTTTCTGCGCCGCATGCTGACAACATTCCTCAATCGCCTCTACCACCAGGCGATGGGCCTCTTCTGGAGTCTGCTGTTTGTTTACGTTGCCGGAGAAAATCCGTACGATAGGGGCACCCAGTGTATGTGCGTGATCGATCCATTTCTTTACTTGCGCTATTTCCCTTTCTCTTTCAGGGCCCACCGGCCGAGAGAAATTGTTACCCACCGCTGTGCTTGATATGGCAAGGCCGAGTCTAAACGCATGAGCCTTTAAATCGCAGAGATACTCGTTTGTTACCGGTTGGGGGAAGTAATAAGAAGTGAGTTCGGTGCCTTCAAGCCCAAACTTGGCGCAGTCATCTATGAAATTCTTGAGTGTATACTCCGGCTGGTTCCCTGTCAGCAGCTCACGGTAGCTGTAGGCGGCAAGTGTGAACTTGTATTTCGATCCGTGCTGGCGATTGATTGGTTCAGTGGCGGAGGCCTTCTGCTCGCCCAATACTGTCATTAAACTGCCTGTGGTGACAAGAGTGGCGCGGGCCAGAAAATCCCGTCGACTCGTTTGTCTGTTCATGAAAGTACTCCCTTCAAATATTCTCTATAACTTTGCGAAGTATCGTTTGGATAGCGGTATAGTCATCACATTCAATGGGACGCGGGCCCCAATTTTCTGTAGGCGGTGTTAAAGTGTCTCACCTGGCGGAACAAAAATGTACCGTCTGATATGTATATAGCCGAGACCGCCCCGGCTGTCAATATTCAATCCTGACCTGTTCTTTTTTTTCGTCTGGCCAGACGTTTGCGGCTTTGCTCAAGGCGATACGATATGGCACTTTTTACAGTTCGTGGGAAAGGCGACTTTTGGTATCAATCGCGTAAGATTTGTGCTGGAGGAATAGAGTTTTATGTAGTATGTGCACACTCATTACAAACGCCTGATCATCGGTAAATGTGGCTTTAGCCCAACTAATTTTCCATAAAAAAATCCTTCTGATTTTTTTGATTATTATCGAAACATTTCGCGTATAATATATAAAAGCAACGTGAGTATGATTTGATTGGTACATCTACCTCTTGCATAAGGAAACTACAAATGTATTGCCGAAAATGCGGTATTCCTTCTAACTGTGAAAGGTGATTATGCGGCTCCGGACCAAAGTGTGGATTAATATTAGCGTGGTTTGTATCGGGCTTAGTGTCTATGAAATCCCAAAGGCCATGTTCATCTGGCTGGTCTGCTCCCCAAAAACTGGTCCAGTTCTTATGAGAGCATAACCGACAGTAGATATATATTTTTGAAAGGTATGTCATGACAGGAACAAAACTACTTGTTGTATTGTTGTAACTTTTTTATAACCATTATTGTTTGAAAGGGATAAAAGTGTTTCAGAAACATAAAATCAAGGTAAGTGTAGTGTTAGTAATATCTCTATTGGCAATTACGAGTTTTGCGAACACGGCTAATGATTATAAGTTTTCCGGTCCTAAAAAAGCAGAACCCCAGCACTCCATTGCAAAGCGGAGTCGGCAAGCCAATCAGGATTTAATTGATTTGACGGATTACTATACAGCCTCTTTAGATGATGATTGGCTTGTTAAACCGGGTGCAAATCTATCGCCTTTACCACGAGGAGTCCAGGCGTTTGCTCAAGCTGCGTTTGATGTTCGCGGACTTATTCAACTTGCAGGCAAGACGGTTATTAAGGAAACAGGGATAGACTTTCCAAAAGAGGTGAAAGGGATCAAGATAAACCGTAAAGTTCTTAGGCTGTACTTTTTGCAAGGCGCCTCCTGGAGCGTTAAGGATGATACAAAGATTGGAGAGTATGTCCTTCATTACGTGAATGGTCAAACCGTGAACATCCCTATTATTTATCAACGGCATGTGAGGGATTGGTGGATTCGGGAGGGTGATCCCATCCCCACGAACGCTGACGTCGCCTGGACTGGCGAGAACGAAGCTTCGCACAAGCTGGGCTACAATATCCAACTCTATAAATGCACGGTAAATAATCCATTTCCCGATGTTGAGATAAGTACAATTGACATAGTTTCGACAATGACAGAATGCGGACCATTCCTTATTGCCATTACGGTCGAACCGCACGAACATAGTTACGAGAGTTTTAGAGGTCCAGGGATTGACAATACTATCGTACCTCGAAGTCCGAAAGCCAGTCCGGACCTTATAGATCTAACAAATTATTACAACTACTCAGTCGATGATGACCTGCATAACCATCCAGGTCATGATCTGCAGGACCTGCCAAAAGGGGTACAGGTGCTTGGACGCGTGGCATTTGACCTGCGTGGGCTGATTCAGCTTGCTAGTACGCGATCGCTGGGAATGACAGGTGTCACTTATCCTGAAGCTGTGAAGGGGATAGAGGTGCATCGCACGGGACGGCGACTCCACTTTCTTCAGGCCTGTGGTTGGAGTGCGGATGAGGGAGCCAAAATAGGGGAATATGTCATTCATTATGTAAATGGTCAGACACGAAGTGCGTCTATTCTGTACCAAAAAAATATATTGGATTGGTGGTGTAGGCCAACGGATAATCCGCCTCTAGAGGCAGAGGAAGTGTGGCGAGGCTCGAATCCAAGCACTCGTGCAATGGGTTTTGTGACCCATTTGATCAAATACACCTGGGAGAATCCATTGCCGGAAAAGGAAATAAGCACTATCGACTTTGTTTCGGAACTCACTGAAGCAGGACCGTTTCTTGTTGCCATTACAGTAGAATGAGTGCCTAAGAAATATGAATTACAACAATGTCTGCAACCATGGGAGAATAATATGAAATCAATTTTAGTCCGAAGCGTTCTCACCAGTAGTATCTTGCCGACAGTTGTCAGTATGACGTCCTCTGTACAAACTATGAGCAAGGTTGAATCTCCCAGCGCTACGATCTGCACCTATCTCGTCGGCGCCAATTGATACAAACAAAAGAATCATATAATCGATACATTTTTTTCATCCGTCTACTTAATCAATTACGAGTTTTTGTGTCGCGTAGCCGACACAAATGCTCTA
>CAZWME010000717.1:0-3314 GCA_964634515.1 uncultured Pirellulales bacterium
GATGGGCATTTATCTTTTACATAAACAAACGATTCACAAAGGATGGTGAAGTGGCAGTTCGCGAAGTTGAAGATATTTTCGCTGATATAATCGACCGTACAAAAACGCTTGACCCGGCCAACGCCCGCAAGTGGTTCGACAATTTAACGGTTTTGCGTATGGATGGGGGTTCGCTCGGGATAGGCTGTCCCGATGAGGCGACGGTTCAGTTCCTGCAGGACAATTGCAAGAGTAGTTTCACCCGGGCTGCTCAGCAGATAACAGGCCATCTTATCACAGTAGATTTCGGAGTCGGTACTTCCGGAAAACTCGACGGCAGTTCAGGGCGATTCGGTTCCGGATCTAATGGTACTATTTTACACAAAAAGGGTAAAAGCGGAAGTCCTAAACTTCATCCCGACTATACTTTTGATAATTTTGTCGTAGGCCCGAGCAACCGTCTTGCTCATGCAAGCTGTGTTGCGGTAAGTCAATCGCCGGGAAATACCTACAACCCTCTTTTTATATACGGCAATTCGGGTCTGGGTAAAACACATCTTTTGCACGCCGTCTGTTTTGAAGCCCAGCGGAAATCCAACAGTGCCGTTATGCAGTTCCTGAGTTGCGAAGATTTTGTCAACAGATTTATCAGAGCGATCGAGGAGGGGGACTTGTCCGGCTTTCAAAGCCAGTTTCGCACCGTCGATATGCTGGTAATTGACGATGTTCAGTTTTTGCGAGAACGCGAGCACAGCCAGGAGGAATTCTTCCACACTTTTAATGCGCTTTACAATAACGGTAAACAAATTATTCTCAGCGCCGACAGCCCGCCCGGCAAGATTCCGTCGCTCGAAACACGCCTTATCAGCAGATTTAACTGGGGTCTTGTTACAAGAGTTGACCCACCGAGCTATGAGACACGAGTTGCTATCGTCCAAAAAAAGGCGCACCTTCGAGGTCTGAATATTACCGAGGAAATAGCCGAATATATCGCCCGCAAAGTTCATGCGAATATCAGGGAACTGGAAGGCGCTTTGACAACTATTTATGCCGTTGCTACTACCACGAAAAAAGTAATCGACCTCGAATTAGTTCAGATAGCTCTTGAAGGTCAGATCAAAGCAGCAGCCAGACATATTAGTATCACTGATATTATTGAAGTAGTAAAAGGCCATTTTGACGTTCGTCTTGCAGACTTGCAAAGCAAAAAGCGAAGCCAGAGCATTACTGAGCCTCGTCAGATTTGCATGTACTTAGCCAGGAATTTAACCAAGCACAGCCTCGAAGAAATTGGAGGCCATTTGGGGGGACGGGATCACACTACTGTTATGCACGCCTGCAGCAAGATAAGTCAGGCCCAGAAATCCGACCCCCAAATGCATGTCCTTTTGGGGGAGCTGACAAAACAAATCACACAAACACCACAAACGTAGATGCCTTGGCTGTATGATTATTTGATTATGGAATTTAACATATACAGGTAGTCTGATAGCAACCGTGTTATCAGGAATTTTTTCCTTACAGTTTCTTTAGCCTTCAATCCTAAAGCTTTGCCATCATCAGGATTTTTAAGTAAATGAATAATTCTGTCTGCGAATCCTTCTGTATCTTTTGGAGCAAGCAAAAAGCCATTTTCGCCATCTTTGATTTGAGAAGGTATGCCCCCTACATCTGAGGCTACAACCGGTGTGCCTTTCCATAATGCTTCGGTAACACAAAGGCAGAAGCCTTCTTTCGTCGATTTTTGAATTATCACGTCTGAAAATCGTTGGATTGCATTGACCAGCGTTTCGTTATTACCGACAACAAAAATAATATGGCCATTCTTATAGAGTTTATTGGCTTTGCGTATGACTTTGTTGTACATTCTCATGCCTTCGGGGTCATCACTGGCCACATTATAGCAGAAAACCAATCTGCAATCGACTTTTTGCCTAATAAGCTTAAATACATCTATTACTCCCTCCGGATCCTTCCAAGGATCAAGCCTCGAAACCTGGGTAATTATCGGTTTGTCTGTGGGTATACCAGCCTTGCTTATATGTTCAATCATAGTCTTCTCGCTGATTTCTTTATTCTTCTGGCTTAGAGGATTAATAGCCGGTAACATTAGTCTCTGGTCTATTGGTAAGTCATCTTTAAAGTATTTTTCACTTGATAAAACGATCTGGTCATATTTGAGCAAAAAGCCTTTCAAAAAATCCCATAATTCTTTATGGGGATTAGTCAGGTCTATATGACATCGCCATATCCAAGGCTGTGACTTCCTGTAAGACTTGATGATTGAGAGTGGTTGAGGATCATGAATAATGACACAGTCATGGTCCAGATGAGAAAACTTTGAAAAGTTATCATTTACTTGAAGGTATGTATTTTTTTTCTTGTCGTCAAATTTAGTTTTGCACCTTGAAGAGCATTATGAAAACTCTTTGTGATCTCAAAAAACTCCTGGCTCCCGTGTAAAATTCTCCAACCGGCATCTATACCCACATCATTCATCAGAAGCACGAGAGAGTAAAGAATCTCTGCTACGCCGCCACCCTGATATGTGGCATTTAGGTGAACAATGTGTTTGCCGTAGAGTGGCCTTGCTTTGGCGTAAATTTCAGCTAATGTTTCGTCGGGTACTAAATGACGGAAATCTTCAAGACGTAACATATTAATTCCTTAATAATTCTTTGAGTAACGACCTAATCTCGTTCACAGTATCTACGTTGAACCGAGCTTTTGAAATACTTATTCCTACTTTTATAGAATATGCCCCATCAGGTAGTACACTAAACATTTCTTCATCGGTATAATCGTCTCCTGCCGCCAGTAAAAATCCCCAGTTTTGTTTTGCAATCCATAACTCTGCCGCTCGGCCCTTGTTTACTCCGACCCTTCTTATTTCAAGGATCTTATTGCCTTCAAACACGCCAACATCGAGGTTTTCGGTCAGATTTAGGAGAGTACCTCTGAGTTCCTGCTCCCTGAGATAGGCAAGTTCAGGGTCCGCCCTGCGATAGTGCCAAACCAGACAAAAATCCTTTTCTTCGACCGAAGAACCTGGGGTTCGGTCTGAGTAAAGCTCGAGGATAGGCCTGATCGTTTCTTTCCAGTCTCCTGTAAAGGGCTCTAAACTTTTCCAGTCTTCGTTTTTCTGTCTAATCCACCCTCCATGCTCGGCAACTAATTCCACTTTAAGATTGCCAAGCCATCTTTCCAGCGTTGCCTTGTCCCGACCGCTTATTATCACCACGGTGTTATCGGCATTGCTCGATAGACTCTGAAGCAAGCTCATAATTTCCTCATCCGGCTTTGCCTCTTCAGGCTTGCCTTTAAAACTCACGAGC
>CAZWME010000718.1:0-3313 GCA_964634515.1 uncultured Pirellulales bacterium
AGGGCCTGGTTGCACGGCATTGCTTTCAACAAGATTCGCAGTCACTACGGCCGGCAGTGGCGGCACAAGACAATTTCTCTTTCCGAGGTCGCCTGTGAGATTGCAACAGAGGACAGCCAAAACGCTCTGGCCGATATGGTCAACCGGGAATTGAAACAAATTGTTTTAGGGTCAATGCGGGAATTATCACCACGTCACAGGGCCGTATTAACCATGCGCTGTTACAAGGACATGGCGTATTCTGATATTGCCATGTTGATGGGCTGCTCTGAGTTTGGCGCCCAGGCATTGTTCTATCGGGCCAAAAAGGCGCTGGCTAAAAAACTTTCTCGTCATGGGCTCGGCAAGGGGTACCTGCTGACGGCTTTGGTTTTGTTCGGAAAGCTCACAGCCTCAACGGAGGCTACCGCCGCAAACTTATCTGTAACGGCTGCTACTCTCAAGGTTGGTGCGGCGGCTTCATTGGCGGCAATGGTAACGAGCAAAACAGCAATAGTTTCGTTAACCGGCGCCGGCGTGATTGCCGCAAGCACAGTGGCAATTACACACGGAACAAATAATATCGATAACAGGTTGCAAAAAACCGGCACACAAACTTCTCTCAACACACCTCAACAAACCCGGGCTGACAAGCCTATGGAGCAATGCTGGTACTTCTTCCCCGAAGGCACCGGCGGGCCCGTAATGATGCGTCTTTTGGAATTTAGTAAATCCGGCAAACAATCTTACTGCCAGTACCTGCAAAATGAGCATGCCAACTACTCCTTTGACAAAACTACTATCTATATGAACAATTTCCGCACGTATAATCCGGATCTGTCAGTAAGAAGACTGCCCACTGACGGCGAAGATTTGACTGATTTTATTTCTCGCATCACAGGCAGGCCGGATGATATGGAATATGTTCGCGGCAAAGGAAAGGGGCTGCTGGTAATCTCCAAACGCAGCAGCGATTATGGGGACAGAATCTGGCGGATAGACCGCCACTTCAACGTTCTGGAAGAGGAGTACTTTCAATTCGACTGGCCCCAAAGCGCGAAAATCATTGACAATCGAGACGAAATGCATAAGCGGGGCTGGACATATTTCAGGATATCCGGCCGGCTCAACGGAGAGCAAGTATCAGGGACCGGACAAATACCGTTTATGTATTCAACAAGTAAGAGATTCGGCCCATGGCTTAAATTGCAAATCGGCAGCAGCGTAACAATCGCCGACAGCGGGACAACGGCTTGCGTGCTTGACAGAAGGGGAAAAGCCCTGGCAAGGTACACGGGCGGCAGCTTCTTTAAGGGATTGGGGCGGCCATGGATGGGGCTGCATACGATTGATACGGTGCGCCGGGATGCGGCCGAACAAGAGGTGTGGTTCGAAACCAAAAAGATATCGGGCGATAATAAAGCGGAAGTCGTGTTGACGGTCGAGCAGGTCAAGCTGGTATATACCATTGATATGGAAACCGACGTTATCGATAAGATAACATTCTCAACCGGCGGCAGCGATGAGGGCGAGCTACAATTTTCTTATCTGCAAAACATTGATAACGCCGGCAGTGAATTTGCCCGACCGGGGACAGGAAGTTACCGCAGGTCACAGCAAAACCCAGCGGGCATGCTATGGCTTGTGAATTTAATAAACAATCACTGGTAAATTGAATTGTATCTTAAACGAAGAAACGCAGGGCAGAAAGGAAGGTGCACAATGGCTTACAAAACAAATGTTATGACAAAACCGGCAATTTTGGGATTTTTTGCGGTATTGGTTGGCGCCGCAGCCATTGCAGGAGGTGGCTTTGGAGAAGGCGGGCGTGGAGGAATTGTGTTCGGAGAAGGTGGGTTTGGAGAAGGGACTCTTACCCTGAATTACTTTTACGTCAATGCGGTCCATGGAAATGATGACAACGAAGGATTAACTCCGGGAACAGCGTTCGCAACCATTCAAAGGGGCATAGACACGGCTATGGATGGCGACGTAATCCGGGTCTATCCGGGTTTGTACCAGGAAGAAATCAATTTTCTGGGCAAAGCGCTCGTTGTGCAGGGTGTTACTGCAGGCACTGCCGGCATACCTGTGCTCCATAATCCCGGCGATTTCGCAGTCTCGTTCTACAGTGGCGAAGGTCCCGATAGCATCCTGAAGAATTTCATTATAAGAAACAACTTCATGGCAGTATTCATTTCCGGTAGTTCTCCGACGATGAGCAATCTGACGATAACAGACAACATATACGGCATCGAGGCCACCGCCGGCTCAGAGCCCAATATCAGCAATATTATTTTCTGGAACAATATCAACAGCGATCTCTTTGGATGCCGGGTGCGGTACAGTCGTGTCAATGACGCGGGCATAGGCGAAGGCAATATCGACGTCAACCCGCTCTTTGTCGATGCGGAAAACGGTGACTATCGTTTACGCTCCAATCGAGGCCGGTATTGGCCCGAGCATGACGTCTGGGTCCTTGACCAGGCGACCAGCCCCTGCATCGATGGCGGCGATCCGTGCGATCCGAACGCCCAACCGTTAGATGAGCCGGAACCCAACGGGAACCGAATCAATATGGGTGCTTATGGAGGTACGCTGCAGGCCAGCCTTTCACCATACGAGCTAACGAGCATGCCGGATCGGGCTTCCAAACCAAGTCCTGCCGATGGGGCGGTAGATGTTGTAAGGGACGTCATATTGAGCTGGACTCCGGGTGTAAATGCTATCTCACATGACGTTTATTTCGGAATGGACTATCCGGGTCATCCCGTCGCACTTGCATTTATGGGTAATCAGACCACGACGGAATTCGATCTCGGCCGGCTGGATATAGATACCACGTACTTCTGGCGTATCGACGAAATCAACAGTTATGGCAAGAGGACCGGTTTGCTATGGAAGTTTACAGTCACAGGACCGCCTCCAAAAGGCAGGGGTTGCTTCACGAGCGAAACAGGCGTTTGGGTGGACGGCAATCTTGTTTCGATATCAAAGGTTGGCCTGGGACGTAGCATCGGACGGATTGACGGTGCCAAGATGATAAGGAATTCGTTGCTGTCTTTGCCGTATCTGGGTAAAGTTCAAGAGCTGCAAGAGCATGAAGGCGTCTTTGAATGCCATGATGTTCTGCTGGAAAGCGGCAATCGCATCGCCGTGGCCGAGCGCCATTACTTTTTGACAGAATCGGGCGGTTGGGTATCCGTACAAAATCTCACAACAGCAACTAAGCTGCAAACGCCAAAAGGCACGATCGGGATTGTTAGCGTAACCAAGAGGCCGATGCCGTATGTGGGCAAGATTTACAATCTCAAGGTTGAAGGGTCGGACCGGT
>CAZWME010000719.1:0-3311 GCA_964634515.1 uncultured Pirellulales bacterium
GCCGGATTTAAAAAAGGTCTTTGAAGATACTTTTGTCGCACTGATTTGAGAAATTTTGCAAATATTTCAGAATAAATTCGAAAAATAATGTAACGAAATCGGTGTTTCGGCGTCTAAATTTATGAAAGCAACAGGGCGCAATGTCTATAAAGTGTTTTTCTCGTATAAATAAGTTTCAATCTGAGGCAGTTGTTATATAAAATACAGTACCTTTAAGAATCCTTGTAAGCGGAGTGGATTTATGAAAAAGGTCATTTTAGTCATAACGCTGGCATCGATCGGGGTATTGGTCTCGACGTGTGCAAAGCGAAAAGAAGGTCACTGCAAACTGAGATACCAGGCTGTCGATACATCGGAATTTACAATACACTATGCCTGCCAGAGTCTGGTCAAAATCTCAAGAAAACCGGCTCAACTCAAGGACCTGCCTAAAAATAAATCCGGACGATTTTCTTATTATCTTGCCAAAATAGCCGATAGAGACATTCCGGTTGTGGTAGACCGTACGCGCAAGTTCAAACTTTACATGGACACTGATGGCGATGGTTATCTGTCCGATGAAAAAAGGTTCATCTCTAAAGCCGTTAAAAAACGTATATTTGGCTCCGTGGATCACTACAAATTCGGGCCCATAACAGTGGAATTTGACAAGCCTGATGGAAAATATGCTAAGCTGATTTATGTTATAACTCGTAATAATCTTGATTACCGTCACATTTGTCCGGCGGACTATCGCAAGGGTAAGGTTCTACTGGGCCAAAATATCTATGATGTGGCGGTAGTTGATGGCGATTTTGATGGAAAGTTCGGTAAAATATTGTCGCTACCTATAAAAAACATCTTGAGACCCGGATGTGACTCATTTGCAATCGACCTCAATCGCAATGGAAAATTAGATTTTGATTATTATCTTCACTCGGAGATAATGCCGCTGACTAAGATGGTCAGGATCGGAAATTCTTATTACGGCATTAATATTGATGAAAATGGTAAATCCCTTGAACTAAAAAAAATCCAGCCGGAATTTGGAACACTTGATCTTGGTAATGAAAATGTGAAATTGAAACTTTTGTCCGATACCGCGCAACAATACATATCTAACTTAAAGAACAATGGACCGATTCCTGCAGGTAAGTATGAGGCACGTTTTATCGAGTGGAACCAAATAGACTCCGAAAAAAAAGCATGGACTTTTACATGCTATGGAAATACTGGGGCTCTGCGCGATTTTGAAATTACTGAGAATAAAACAACTTCATTCAAAATCGGCCCACCATTTCAGATTAAAACAACTGCACGACAAAATAAGGACACTGTTTCTATCGGTTTTAATCTTTTAGGGCAGGGCCAGGAGGAATATAGACACGGATTCAAAAGAAATGGCATACGAGTGTCCCCACCAGTACTTAGGATTACTGACGAATCGGACAAAGTTGTTTATTCCGGCATGTTCAAATACGGGAGAGGCGACACATGCCGGTACTCGTGGCGGGTACCAAAAGATTTCAAAGGCAAGTACAAAATACAGATTGATATGGCCCTTGGGCCGTTTGAAGCAAGACCGGACGAAACCTGGTATGTGATAGAATAAAGAAACGAATGCTTTATAGGGGCTTTTTAGCTGGTGTTTTTATCTGGTTTGGAATAATATATAGTCTCTAAGCATAAAGTTCAAAAGAGGAAATAGAGATATGAAGAAGAGAGATATATGGATTTCCGTTGCTATTATAGCGGCGGCGGTTTTGCTGTTATTTTTGTCTTCGCAAAGGAAAGGCCTGATACAAATTGATGCCGGCGGTGCTGTTGCTACTATGCAAGTTAGCAACAACTGGTTTGGTAACACAATTATTTACTCAGCAGCCCAGCCGAGCAAAGTAAGTGCGCGTTTGCACAGACCGCAATGGCTGAAACTCTCGATGCAGCAGGGCAGCGATACGTGGCGGCTTGAGACCCGAGGGCCGTGGGGAGACCTTTCAACAATCGGAGTTAAAAACAACGACACGACAGTTCTGCAATTAGGCCCGCCGTTTCAGATTAAAACCAAAACTCTCTATACCGGTTCGAAAGTCTCAATAGATTTTAATATTATTGGTAGGGCCGGTGAGCATTACCGCAATGTGATAATGCAGAACAACAAAAGAGCCCCGGCACCTAAAGTGAAAATTATAGATGAGGATGGCAGCGTACTTGCCACGGGCAAGTTTGCATATGGCTGAGGCGGCACATGCCGGTACTCGTGGCGAGTGCCAAAGGATTTCAAGGGCAAGTACCAGGTGCAGGTGGATGTCAATCTGGGGCCTCTTGAAACAATCCAGGATAAAACCTGGCACTTGATAGAGTGAAAAAAATCGAGCCATGAACGCCGGCGGGAAAAGAGATAAATCCTCTTTCCCGCCTTTTTTATTGGAATAAAAAAAGTAAGGACGAAAGGAGATAAAAATTGGAAGAAATATAAAAGTAGAAAAACACTAAAGGAAAGATAGTGGGGATAAAACTTATCTAAAAGGGGATTTTTAAATGAGGAAGATTGCTTTAATGTTACTGGTATCAATATTTGCCTGCACTGTAACAGCTCAAAGCTCTGAGTCTGATCAGAAAAGCTCAGAGGCGGAAAATTCCGAGTTATATCCCTGGATCGGTCAATATTGTATGAGTTTCTTTACGAAAACCAGAAGTGCAAAAACCGTTGGCAAGGGCCATGTATCTGTTTCACTCAAGGTTCAGCATTTTGACTGGAATTTGGTCAGGGGAGCCGATGACAAGTACCACGGCCGGCCGTCGGGTCAGTCAAAGAAAAAGCTAAGTACGGTAATCTGCACAAAGTACGGCTGGGCACAGGACCATCATCTGGTAATTGGGGTTCCATATCTTTTCAATAATTATAATCTGACAAATCCAAATGATAGCCGGGGCCTTAGCAATGTTTTCATTTTTGAGAAGTGGAACATTATAAAGGAAACGAATAATTTCCCAGGCATAGCTTTTGACTTTTGGTACTACCTTCCGAACGGCGATACGGACCGCAAGATAGGCAGTGACGATAGTTCTTATAAAATAACAACTGAAATCTCAAAAGCGTGGAAAGATTTTTCTCTGCACTTCAATCCGGGCTATACTTGGAGTGAAGATAAAGATATCGAAGTGGGCGAGATTAATGCTGCGTTACTTCTCAATACTTATCCGGATTTATGGCCGGTAATCGAATATAACTACTTTCAAAAAGAAAGCAGCGGACACCGTAACGATATTGTACTGGGTTTTATCTGGAAATTCAAACAAGGCCGATTTGGCTTCCCCAAAGATAAATCTTG
>CAZWME010000720.1:0-3293 GCA_964634515.1 uncultured Pirellulales bacterium
TAATGCCCCAGCTCTCGTACAGCGGCAGAATCTCATCAAGCTGACGTTCCAGCGACCGGCGATTTACATACAGCAAAATTCCGATGCCGCGTTTTTTTGCATAATCTATAACTGCATGCAAATCCAGAGGGCCCTTCGAGCGTTTTGGATCTACGGAGATGGTAGTGGCATCGGATTCGCCGTTATACTCGTGGCCATACCAGCCTGCATCGAATTCGACGTACTGCAGGTTGTGCTCAGCGGCAAAATCGACGCACGCCTTACCGCCCTTAGTGGTTAAGGTGACTTCGCGGATAACTTTGCCGGGTTTAATCCATGATGTATCGCCGATTGCGCAGGATTCATTTAAGTTCAGAATGAGATAATTGCGTTCGAGCAGCTCTCCCGGCGTCTCGCCCAGAATAAGAACTCTCCAGGGAGTAGTATAAGGCGTATCGGCTTTGACTTCGCCGGCTAATGAGCTTATCAAAGCCAGGGGCCGACTCGTATCAGGCGAAAGGCGCATTCGCGCATAATCAACGAGTCTTGCCTCAGCCACCGACACAAACGGACCGTTGTTAATCTCGATAGTAAGCGGCCTTTCGCAATTGTTCTTAATCTTGCTAAGCGGCACCTTACTATATTGGCCCTGGGCGGAATATGCGGCGTAAGCTGTATGGTCATCGGTAAAACCAAACTGCGTTTTTTCCCCCGAAATAGTGAAGCTTTTCAGGGCTTTTTGCTCCGGAAGTGTATAGCAAAACGCGGCCCCTTCATTATAAGCGCGAAAGATAAGTTTAACTCGCCGCTGGGGCGGATTACTTTCCTTTAGCTCGACAACAAGCTGATTGTAATGGTCGCGAATGGTTTTTCGCTCTCCATAAACGGGTGAGTATGTACTGTTATTACTGCTGCTTCTGACAGATATGATATTAAAACCGGCCTCAAGCGCTGGTGCATCTTTAATAACAAGCCCAAGACCTGAATCAACAACTATAGGCTGGTTTTGATATGTAACGCCATAAACCAAACAGCCGCTTTGGCCCCCGACGTTCTTGACATCAACATTAATGACAACGTTTCCGTCAGGCGACTTAACTGTCTGTGCTGCCTTCACGAGCCCAATATCTATGAAGCTGAGAAACACAAGTGTCAGAGTAATGCAAAAAATATGACGGGATGATATTAAGGCTTTGAAAGGTTGATAATTTGTTTGATTATTCATGATTATCCTCCTGTACGGGATGTTATGGAATTTTATACCGCCTTTATCGAGTTCAGTTTATTGATTCAAGGTTGCTATTATACTGATTGCGTTAAAAAATGAGTGGATAAAAATAGGTCTAAACAAAGAACCGCTCTTTTCGTACGCATAACCCAGGCATAATCCTAATACGAACAGTGCCGGCCAATGCCCGGCGTTTGCATGTGTCATTGTGAATAATACGGAGCTTATCACAATTGCAGGCCATGCTCCGTTCCTATCGATTGTACGTTTCTCATCAGGCGTCTCTTGCGGGACGAGCAGCGAGCGAAAAGCCTCGAAGTATGAGCGTATCGTTGTCTGAAGAAGCCCTCGAAACAGCATCTCCTCGAGCAAAGGTACTATGATAACAGCAGCAACAACAATCAGTATTCGAGACAGTAATTGCGGATTTTCCGTTATTATTTTGAGTTGCTGATGTTGTTGTATTTGGTATTCCCGGCCCCATACAAGCTCGCCGAAGTACGCAGTCAGCATTATCGCAGACATAATGAGTGGCCAGACTGTGAGCAGATTCACAAAAGCGGCGAAAAAATCCTTTACAACCGTTTTTATATTCAGGCCGAAACCTTTTAATCGCCGGGTAAAGTGGATTCTGGCCAGAATGATAATTATGACTATCGTGGTCGTTTCACCGATACAAAGAATAAGATTATCTAAAAAATCACTTTGCCGATCTTGTAAATCACTGAACAGTGTTTGGGCAATCCATGTTATGATCGATATGATCCCGAACCAGATAAGCAGCACTACGAAGGGCAGATAAAGAGGCATATTATTTCGGCGGGGCGCCGAATCGGCTAGGGACTTTCTGCCAAGAGATGTTTTACGCACCCAGCAGATAAATATTACAAGCCCGGCAAAAAAAATAAGGTTTTCTGCAGTTATAATGCCGTCGAATTCCATTGACTATTCACTATCGAATATTTACTATTCATCCGTTGCAGTAACTCTACTGTTTAGGACGGATTTTTAATTGTCAATTGTTGGCCGCCAATTGTCAAAGGAAAATAGATTATGGACATATTTCACATCGAAGGTCCGGTTCGGCTTTCCGGAAGTGTCAGTATAAACGGCTCAAAAAACGCCTGTCTTCCGATAATGGCTGCTACAATTTTAGCACCCGGCAAATCGGTCTTAAGGGCTGTGCCTCATCTTTCTGATATCTCCGTATGTGTCAAATTGCTGTCTCGATTGGGCTGCAAGATAACCCGAGAGTCAAACGGCGATTTATGTATAGATTCGAAGGTGATTGATAATCCTGTGGGCGAATATGAGATTGTACGGATGATGCGTGCCGGTATTTGCATACTTGGTCCGCTGCTTGCCCGCTGCGGCAGGGCGGAAGTTTCAATGCCGGGCGGATGTGCAATTGGTGACAGGCCGGTAAATATTCATATAAGAGGCCTGAGGGAGCTTGGTGCACAAATACATCTTAAAAACGGTTATATCATCGCCGAAGCACCGAATGGCTTGAAAGGTAAAGAGATTTT
This sequence comes from uncultured Pirellulales bacterium, assembly GCA_964634515.1. Lineage (GTDB taxonomy): Bacteria > Planctomycetota > Phycisphaerae > Sedimentisphaerales > Anaerobacaceae > NIOZ-UU13. Next base: position 2,737 of record CAZWME010000720.1, read on the forward strand.
TATGGGTGGTCCTTTCGGCTCGACCGTGCTCGGCACTGCGAATGTCCTAATGGCGGCAACATTAGCGAAAGGTCGTACAGTTATAGAATCGGCTGCCTGTGAGCCGGAAATAAAGGACCTGGCAAACTGTCTGAATAAAATGGGCGCCAGGATTACTGGTATCGGCTCGCCGCGACTAATTATCGAAGGTGTTAAAGAGCTGAAGCCTGTTGAGTATGAGGTAATTCCGGACAGAATCGAGGCCGGAACATTTATGGTCGCCGCCGCTATCACCCAAAGCGAGCTGCGACTTAGAAATTGTCGGCTCGATGATATGATGGCTGTTGTGGACAGGTTCAGAAATATCGGGGTAACGATTGATGTTGAAGGTGATGGTTGTGTTGTTGCCCGTAAAGGTTCCATCAGAACTACCGACATTACCACTCAGCCGTATCCCGGTTTCCCCACCGATTTGCAGGCCCAGTTTATGGTTCTTTTGTCACTTGCCGAAGGTAATAGTATTATAATCGAAAAGATTTTTCCCGACAGATTTATGCATGTCGCGGAATTGAGCCGAA
>CAZWME010000721.1:0-3288 GCA_964634515.1 uncultured Pirellulales bacterium
TTTCACACATTTTCCTTTTGATGAGTAAATATCTACGGGATTAATTTTAATTTTACCTTCTGTGATATTTTCTACTATCAAGGACAAAGGAATCATAGAAATTGCAACAATGTCACGTGCTTTTATCCTACCGCCAGCATTTGTTCTCCATTCAACTTGGTCTCTGATTTCAGAATTAAGGTATTTCTTTAGCTCCTTATAATATCCGGCCTTATGCGCCTGTGTTTCCGCAGTAAGTTGGGCATTATTATTTCGAGCTTGTGCAATATCCAGAATATCTACAACAAAATTATTGCACTCGGCGCCTTCTTTGGTGGTAATTATTTCTATTGGCACAAGGAAATTGCCATCATCGCCGTTTTTAAGCAAATCTCTGATCTTTTCTGAATATTTACACCAAACGTCTTCTAAATCTTTCCATCTTTTTATTCGGTTACAATCACTTTTAGCTTCATCAAGCTTGCTAAGAAAGAATAGAGCTATAGCAAGTGAATTATGTCCTCCGTCCAAAATACCTTCAATCTCAGGATCAGAGATTTCCAAACGAACTCTGTTACGATCAAGCAATTCCGTGTTCATTGATGACAGCAAAATACCTTTTGATTTGTAATGAAATAACTCTGGTGTTTTTTCTAAAGTTTCACAGATATCATCAGTCACGTTACCTTTTTTGGCATCTCTTGGGTCAGATTCAAGGTTGGCATTGTCTAATACATTTACAAAATTGACGGCGTCAATTTCCCCTTGGATTTTCATTAAATTTCCCCCTTCATCATCACGTACAGACAGACCTTTGAACCTAACAATGTAATTTTGAGATTTCATAATATGTCTCCTTTAATAAAAATACACAATTTTCATTAAGGAGAGCTTGTCGGAAATGAAAAACAATATAGCAATGCTTTCCAGCAAAAAACTGTTCCGATTAGCTCTCACAAGCTAACCTAACCGCCACTCTTAACCAGAGTTATCAACTTCTATCCAGAAGTTGCCGCTAAATACGGATCAGCCAAGTTGAATTTAATATATGTACTTCATAAATGATTGTCCAGAAAAAAACCATAAATTATATAAAAATTCGAAAGAATTTTAGGGAATTAGTGAATTAGAGATTGGTTAATTAGAAGGATATCAGGACAACCACGCGGGGTTGCCCCTACGAACAACGCAACGGGACAACATCATAGCAGTTTATGGCAACCACATGGGATGAGAAATTAATGAAAAAGATGAAAATTAGGAGGAAGAAGCATCGGGTTCAGCTTCAGCACCATGAACACTTGTTTGCCCATGTGTTGCTGATTCTAATACAACATCAAGGGTAGGCGGTCGAGTTATTTTGGCCACTGTGAGTTGTGCAACAGCATCCCCAGCATGAAGCACTAAATCTAATGGACCAAAATTAGCCATCTCAAGTGTTATATTACCGTTCCAACCAGCGTGAATTGTAGGAGCAGACAGATGTACAACCAAACCAGTACGAGAACGAGTACTCTTGCCATCAATGAAGCAAATATATTTAGGGTTTTCTTTGGGAGTGCCAGCTCTCTCTTTTGTTTGCCACACGACAAAACCATGTGGGCGAAGGATAATGGCATCCTCTCGACTGAATACAAGCCCTTCTCCGACCTCAGCTTCACGAGGGGGCGGAACTAAGTATTTCCGAGAAATAGTACCATATGACATCCTTGCTACATTTAATTCTCTTCGTGAAAGCCCTAATTGACTGTTGTCCGCAGCAAGAGTCTCGAAATCCCAGATTTTTGCCTGTTCGATGGAATCCAAATGAAGGTCTATAGATGTAGCCCCTATTTCTTCTTGAGGGAGAGGTTCAACAATAAGGTCTCCACATTGTACGGCCAGACGTAAGTCAACGTCGGATAGATACAAGACGACCTCCTATTTTTCTTTAACTTTATCCGCTGAAACAGTCAAAATTTGGCCGTCGGGCAAAGAAACCCTCGCTTCATTTCCACCATTCTTTAGAACACGTACTTGGACTTTGCCATCTATACCTTCTTTTTTCAGTTGGGTGCTGGGATCAACATAATGCTTTGGTGCTACGCCTTCGTATCTTTCGTATCTTTGTCCAATCTTTGTATCAACCTGAAAAACCACCTCACCAGAAAATGCACTGGGATACAACTTACAACTCATTTGTCCATGTGGCGCAGCCATAATAACCTCCTTTAACTCATCCGGGATTTACTACAAAAAAAACTATACTCTCTTATTCGGCGATTTACAATTATTTTAATCAGCTTATTCCAAATAAGTCGTAAGCGCAAAGTAATCAATATGTTATGTTAATATATTAATATGAAAAATTCCACATTATTATTGATAGATTTACTTGTTTCATGCCATGTTGTTCATTATTTTAAAAAATATTCAAATTAGGACACTACCAAACATTTCGTATCTCATATCTCGGTGAACTCTTCAAGATGTACGTTTCACGCCTTTAGTGATAGAGAATAACGGAAGAGAAGTAAAAAGGCAAAAGGAATTTTAGTGGATTAGTGAATTAGAGAATTAGAGATTAGTTAATTAGTATTGGATTGAAGATTGCCCCCCTGTTATAGGCCAAGGGGGTGGCACTCGGGGGTAAATTCTTCGCTTCGCTCGGTCGGGATGATTTTATGAAAGCGTGTCTCCTGGTGTTGGGTACAATTACCCGGATACCAGAAATATTTTAGCGGTACCAGCCGCAGAAAGGAGACATGCGTATGGAGATTATAGCATTTGACGCTCATAAACGCTACAGTTAGGTCAGATACGGCAAGCTGCGAAACGATGTAAATCACTATTTGAAGTGGGCGTATTGTGAAGCAGGTAATTCGACAGCGGTAAATCATAAGCGTTTTCCATCCAGACATACCAGTAAACTGTATAAGCGTATCAGGGAAAGGAAAGGCCATGCCAAAGCAGTGGGCGCTGTTGGCAGACATTTGGCAGAGGCGAGTTTTTGGGTATTAACACGAAATGAAGATTATAAAGAACCTGAGGTTATATCGGTTTCGCCGACGGCGGTCTAAGCGCGATAGATGTCATGAGCTCTTGAAGCTCGCGAAATGAATGCGACAGATCGCTGGGGAGAAACTCATGCCGCTTTGACGGCGAAGAGATGACTTGGGTGAAAACCATAATAATATAAACGTTAGGTGGATATAGATGACAATTTTTCTTTTTTCCGCCCCAATTTCTTGCGAGGGCGAAAAAGAAGAAAAATTGTAGAGGAATAATTATGCGGTGTACTTGACAAACGACACGCTTTCAGAGATGACA
>CAZWME010000722.1:0-3267 GCA_964634515.1 uncultured Pirellulales bacterium
TGATTCGCAGGTTGTTGACGTTAACACCACTAGCGATGGCAGAAAAGTTTGGCTTGGGGAAGGACATCACAGCAGAATGTTCCCGGGACTCATCGACGACATCCGCATTTACGAAAAGGCTTTAACACAGGACGAAATCAAGCTGCTCATGCGCGGCGACCTGCTTCTCGCCTGGGACCCGGAGCCGCCTCAGGGACGGATTATGGATATCGAAAGTGCCCTGCCGCTGCGCTGGAAGGCAGGCGATAACGCCGCACAGCACGACGTCTATTTCGGTACTGATAAAGATGCCGTCAGTAACGCCGATGAATCCGACACGACGGGCTTATATCGAAACCGGCAAGGTTTCACAAATTATAATCCGCCGGAAGGAATTGAATGGGGCGGCGGCCCTTATTATTGGCGTATTGATGAATATAATACCGACGGCACAATCAGCAAAGGCAAAGTATGGAACTTTACCGTAGCAGACTTCATTTTGGTGGATGACTTCGAGTCCTACAATGATATTCCTGTCGGGGAAGAGGGCAGCAATATAGTATATGAGACATGGTTAGATGGATATGCGAATCCGACAACAAATGGATCTATCATAGGTTATACGGTACCATTCGAGCCTACTATGGAGACTGTCATCGTTCAGGGTGGCTCTAAGTCAATGCCGTTTGCTTACAACAACGCTGTCGGCAAATCTGAGGCGACCTTGACAATAGCCGGTTTACGAGACTGGACCAGATACGGCATCGAGGTATTGTCGCTTTGGTTCAGAGGTGATTCAGCTAATGCGTCTGAGCCGATGTACGTTGTCCTCAATGGCAGTGCGGCTGTTACTCATGATAATACAAATGCCGCGCAGATAGATATCTGGACGCAATGGAATATCGACCTGATGCGCTTTGCCGACCAGGGTGTAAACCTTGCCAATGTCAATACGATTACTATTGGCTTTGGCAACCATAGCAATCCTGTCGCCGGTGGTTCGGGTTTGGTGTTCTTCGATGATATTCGCCTCTATCCACCGGCGCCGTAAGCCGGCATTTGGATGTTTCGTGGTAGTGTGTGGTTAATATAGTAGATACGTGATTTTGGGGCTAATACTGGTAATTCGGTGTTAGCCCTTTTTAATTGATGCTTGATTCGGATGTAAGCGGATTGGTAAATTAATTGTTTCAGAACTTTTGGGTAATAACGCAGGAATTTCCCTTGACCAAAAGGTATATAATTTGGTAAATAATATTAGTGAAGATTATACTCGTAGAGGTGGGTATCTCTGCATTTTGCGATTACTGATGAGCATATGTCTTTTAGTTTTGTCAATGGAGGATGAATTATTGCACCACGAACAAAACTGAAATGAATGCCGTGTGCTTCACAAATAGGAAGCAGTTCATTTCAATTCATTAATCATATTTTTTTGAAGGAGGACTATTATGTGTAGGAAATTAATTCGCCTGGTTTGTTTTATTTTGGTGCTGGGCCTGCTCGGTACAAACGTAGTGTTTGGAGGCAAGGTATGGGAAAGCAGAGTCAGCAGCGATAGTGATGATGTTGAACAGGATGTCAGCGGCGGTGGCATGGATATAAGCAGCAGTGACCTGGAGATTTTTGATGATGGCGGTTTGCAGGTAATAGGTCTGCGCTTCATAGATATACCCATCCCGAAGGGAGCTATCGTAGAAAACGCATTTATTGAAATCACGTGCGATGAGACAAAAGGCGGCACACAACCTGTTAACGTTCTCATCGAGGGTGAGCTGAATCCCAACCCCCCTACATTTGCCAACGTCACTAATAATGTTAGCAATCGGCCCACGACAACGGCCAATGTGGTGTGGGCTCCTGAAAATTGGACCGAAGTAGGTCAAATGGCTCGGAGCTTGGACATTACCTCCATCATCCAGGAGATAATCGAACAGGGTGGTTGGGCCATGGGTAATGCCTTGGTGCTAATCCTCAGGGACGACCCGGATAATCCTTCCAAAGGTATTAGATGTGCCAATTCTCGAAGTGTCCCGGACGGGGCACCGCTGCTGCATATAGAATTTAGAGGTAAATTTGCCGTTGACCCCGTTCCCGCTGACAGAGCACTCTATGAGGATACCTCGGCGATTCTTAGCTGGTTACACGGACTTAATGCGGTTTCACACGATGTTTATTTCGGAGAAATTTTCGAAAATGTGAACGATGGAACCGGTGACACATTCCAGGGCAACCAGACTGATACCTTTTTCACTGTTGGCATTCCCGGAACCCCTGTTTCCGATGGTCTTGTTCCGGGCACAGCTTACTATTGGCGGATAGATGAAATTGAAGCCGATGGTACCACGATAAACAAAGGTGATATCTGGAGCTTTACAGTTCCTTCCTTAAAAGCCTATAACCACAACCTTTCCGATGGAGCCTGTTTTATAGACCCGCGAACAGAACTTAGCTGGATCCCGGGTTCCGGTGCAAAAGTACATACCGTCTTTTTCGGTGACAATTACGACGATGTCAATAATGCCGTTGAAGGCTTGCCCCAGGCAGCTTACACTTATGATCCCGGCCCCCTCGAATCAGATAAGACTTACTACTGGCGCGTTGATGAATATGATGGTATCGAGACGCATAAAGGCGACACCTTGAGCTTTACGACTATCGGAGAAGGTGGTATTGGCTTGCGAGGAGATTATTACTCGGGCGAAAATTTTGATACACTTGAACTGACACGAATAGATCCCCAGATTGATTTTCCTTGGGGCGGCAACCCACCGGATGTTGCGCTTGGCGGCAGCAACATCTCGGTCAGATGGACAGGAGATTTCTCAGCACAGTTTACTGAGACCTATACATTCTACACCATTACAGATGATGGCATACGCCTTTGGGTGGATGGCAAACTGATTATTGAGAACTGGACACACCACGGAGATACCGAAGATACGGGAACTATCGACCTTGTTGCCGGCCAGACTTACAGCATTTTAATGGAATATTTCCAGGCTGGCAGTGGTTCAATCGCTCAGTTGGGCATTAAAGGCCCGCGTACAGAAAAGCAGCTTATTCCAACAGCCCTGCTATGGCCTCCGTTAAAGGCCAGGAACCCAAATCCGTCTAATGGTGCCCTCGATGTAAGACAAACTCCGCTTCTTGTCTGGAGTGCAGGAGAACTGGCAGCTTCGCATGAGGTCTATTTCGGGACCGATGAAGAGGCCGTGAAAAACGCCGATATGGGTTCGCCTGAGTTCATCGGTCTTGATGAGCTTGGTGACGAGGGCTATGCTCCTG
>CAZWME010000723.1:0-3266 GCA_964634515.1 uncultured Pirellulales bacterium
AGCCACTCCTTTGGTCTTTGCTTTTTTAGCATCATCAATGCAGGTCTGTATTAAAAGCCTGCCATAACCTTTTTTTTGATATTTCTTCCAAAAGGTCCAAAGGCAGTGAATGAACATGTACCCATCCGCCTCAATACCTCGCCATGCGTATTGGCCCGGGAGGTATTCGATGTATCCGAATTGAATGTTCTTTTCTGTAAGAAGCAGTTTTGCTTTCAGGCCTTTCTTGAAGTATGTTTTTAACCAGTGTGTTTTTCGAATACGTCCTTCATGCTCAATGTTTTTGAGTCCACAGATGGGCGATTCGCGAAGATATTTTTGGGTAATATCAATCACTTTTATTTTTTCAGCCATGATATATTCCCTTTTTTAGGTTCTGCCTGTTATCTCAATGCAGAGCAGAGTGAGCGGAATTATCCATTTTCGCGTTGTTGTGGTTTGCAAGGGTCTCTGACTTTATTAGATTACCAAAATCATATTAGCATTACAAATAATCCTCAATGTGTTGTTGAACATTTGTTTTATAAGCCGTTGAGACTAAATCTGCGGGATTTACGGCAATAAATTTGATACTCTAACGGATTGCAAAATCTTATGGGCAAATATTGAATTTTTCCTTTTGTTGACATTTTGTGGCATTTTTGCACAATAACAGCTATACTGACCGACTATTAATATATAGTTTTTTTTGGAGTGAAATATGAGAGCATCTGAAATGAATAAAGGCCAGACCGTCAAGATTGACGGCAAATTGTATGCGATAGTTGATTATCAGCACGTCAAGTTGGGTAAAGGCGGTGCGGTGTATCAAACGAAGCTTAAGAGCCTGGCCGACGGTTCGATTCAAAATGTCCGTTTGCGCTCGGAGGAAAACGTCGAAGAAGCATATCTGGACAAGAGAACGTATGAATATCTTTATTCGTCCGGCAGTGAGCATGTTCTGATGGATACCACGACCTATGACCAGATAAGTCTCAATGATGATGCATTTGGAGATGGCCAGAAATATCTTAAGCCGAACACTCAGTTGCAGGTAAGTATGTATGAGGGCAAGCCCGTCATCGTAACTCTGCCCAACACGGTGGATTTGGAAGTTACCGATACTCCCCCAGAGATTAAAGGTGCCACGGCGACAAATCAAAACAAGCCCGCAACCCTTGAGACAGGTTTGGTTGTGCAGGTGCCGCCTTTTATTAAGCTTGGCGAGCTTATCCGTGTCGATACCCGTTCGGGCGAGTATCTAACGAGGGTAAAAAAATAACGAAATCCGATATTTGGATTTTTCATTTTTATGTTTGAAATAATAAGCAAACTCCTGTTAAAAAGATTTGGGACGCGTGCTAAACGGCTTGGAAAAGCCTATGTAGAATCCGCGCGTCCGGCAGAGCAGTTCGAGGAGCAAACGAAAAAGCTTGACGACGAGGCACTGAAGGCAAAGACCGCCGAGTTCAAGGCCGCTATAAAAGACGGAACCAGGCCCGAGGATATCCTGCTTGAAGCCTTTGCAGTTGTTCGTGAAGCGGCAAGGCGAAATATTGAGATGCGTCACTTTGATGTACAGCTTGCCGGCGGCAGAGTCCTTTATGAGGGTAAAATCGCCGAAATGGCTACCGGTGAAGGTAAAACTCTGGTAGCAACATTAGCGTCATATCTCGTTTATCTGACTGGAAGAAAGGTCCACGTCGTTACTGTCAACGATTACTTGGCCAAGCGTGATGCGGAATGGATGGAGCCGGTCTATAATGCTTTAGGCTTGACCGTAGGTGCGATTCAGTCGGAAATGGACACTGCCGGTGATGAGCGGAAAAGCCAGTATGCCTGTGATATAAATTACGGTACTAATAATGAATTCGGCTTCGATTATCTTCGCGATAATATGAAGACGTCACTTGAGCAGATGGTTCAGGGGAATTTGGAGTATGCGATAATCGACGAGGTCGATTCGATTCTGATTGACGAAGCCAGAACGCCACTGATTATATCCGGCCCGGCTTTCGATGATGTTACCAAATATAAAAAAGCCGACCAGGTCGCAAGGAAGCTGCTCAGTCTGCAAAGCACCTATGACCGAATAAAAAGGCAACTTGATGCGTCCGAGCGGGCGATAGCCAGTGCTCAGGGTGAGCTGTCCAATTCCAAGAAAGATAAGGACAATGAGCGAATTGAAAAGGCCCGCAAGGCAATCGAAAAAAGCCAGACCGAACACGAAGACGCCCAAGCCAGACTGGAAGGCACAACGCAATATTATGAAGTAGAATATGACAAAAAAGCGGTTAATCTTACGCATGAAGGAGTTGGGGCCGCACAGGAAATAGCGGGAGTAGGCTCATTCTATACGGGGGCAAATAATGATTGGGACAAACTTATCCGACAGAGCCTGCGGGCCCACGTGACTTTTGTACGGGAGAAAGACTATGTCGTTATGGACGGCAAGGTAGTAATCGTTGACGAATTTACGGGCCGCTTGATGCAGGGCCGGCAGTGGTCCGACGGGCTACACCAGGCTGTCGAGGCAAAAGAGGCTGTTACTGTAAAAGAAGAAACTCAGACGCTGGCCACTATTACGCTACAGAACTTCTTCAAGCTCTACGAACAGATAGCGGGAATGACCGGCACCGCCGCCACCGAAGCTGAAGAGTTTATGAACATTTATAAACTCGATGTCGTCGTAATACCCACCAACAGACCCTGCATCAGGGACGACCAGGAAGACGCAATATATCAGTCGATACGCGAAAAAAATAACGCCATAGTTGAGCAGATAAATGAAGTCAGCGCATCCGGCAGGCCTGTACTTGTGGGGACTGTCAGTGTAGAAAAGAACGAGTTGCTGTCGGCGGCTCTTCAGAAAAGATTCGGTATTGAGCACGAATTGCTGAATGCCAAGCATCACGAAAGAGAAGCTCTTATTGTCGCCAAAGCCGGTCAGCAGCATAAAGGCCGGGACGGCACAATGCGCGGCAATATAACAATCGCAACGAATATGGCCGGTCGGGGTACTGATATTGTACTCGGGCCGGGAGTAGCGGAGCTTGGTGGGCTGCACGTGCTGGGCACGGAGCGGCATGAGGCCAGAAGAATTGATAATCAGCTCCGGGGACGAACAGGAAGGCAGGGTAACGCCGGCTCCACCCAGTTCTTCCTGAGCTTTGATGACGACCTAATGCGAATCTTTGCGCCTGAGTGGACTGTCAAAGCGCTTTCCTGGATAGGCTGGGAAGAGGGACAACCAATCTACCACAAGAGGATAAGCAAGGGCATCGAAA
>CAZWME010000724.1:0-3265 GCA_964634515.1 uncultured Pirellulales bacterium
TTTCTTAGTTTGTATTGCAAAAAGAATAAAAAACAAATATGAGAAATTATATAGACAGCTTCCTGGCTTATATGAAAGTTGAAAAAATTGCCTCCCCTTCTACAATTTACGGCTACAATAAGGAGCTCAAAAAATTTATTGATTATATAATTTCAGAAAATATTTCTGATATAAACTTAATTAGTACAAGAATTATAAGGCAGTATTTCTATTATACAAAGGAGAATAGAAATCTAGGGCAAAGTACAATATCAAAAATAATTTCAACAGTAAAAAGCTTTTTTAACTACCTTGAGGAAGAAGAAATAATAGTTAAAAATCCAACCAGAAAAATCAGGGTTCCCAAAAAGCTATGTAGGATCCCTTCTGTAATGTCCAGGTATGAGGTAGACCTAATTATTAGATCTGTAGATTTTGCGCCCTTAAGATGCCGGAAAAACTCTGTAAGAGATAAACTTATTCTATCCCTACTCTACTATACCGGTATAAGGAAAAGTGAGCTACTAAACTTAAACTGGACCGATATTAACCTTTCAAAAAGTTTTATTATTATAAGGCGTGGTAAGGGAGGAAAGGACAGGTTAATTCCCCTTCATAAAGAAGTTACAGGGTTATTAGATCAATATCTAGAAAAGAGGCTTCCACTTAAGACAGAGGCACTTATTATTGGTGAACAAGGTAGAAGGATGTGTAATTGCAGCTTTGTAAATCTAATTAAAATGTATCTTGCCATATCCGGACTTAAAAGAAAAGGTTATACAGCACACAGCTTCAGGCATAGTTTTGCTACCCATCTGGTTGAAGCCGGGGTTGATCTTTTTAAAGTTCAGAAGTTATTGGGCCATGCAAGTTTGGATACCACAAAAATTTATATTAATTTTAACAGCTCACAGATGGCAAAAGCTATTGATAGGTTGTAGGTAGGGATATGACATACCAATCAATCCTCGTAAGTTTTTACTATTAAATATTTTTTATAATACCAACCCCAAACTCCCTTTTTGAAATTCGCACACGCCTCATTGACAAAAAGCCAGCCTACCAATGGTGAAAAAATTTCACCATTATCATTAAAGACAGTATTACAAAATAAAAGTAAATATTAAAGAAGAATTGGAGAAGTATAATAATTTGAAAATACCCTTGACAATGCATTTTTAAAATTATAATATTGGGCTGTATATAAAAACGATACAAAAATGTATACAAAAGATATGGAACTAAAAAAACAAAAAAAGAGCAGGGTAATAACAGTAAGGGTAGAAGAATCCCTTTATAAGCGTATTGAAAAATTGAGTGAAGAAGTTATCCCGGAAGAATTAAAGGAAAGCAATGTAAACAAGGTAAACTGGTATGTTAAAAAAATGATAATTGACCGCGTGTTACCCGGAATGGCACTAAATGCAGTTATAGACATCTTACGAGAAGCACGAGATGGCATAAGTAAAACCGAAGCCGTAAAAGCACTTGAGCCCGAATGGGGGCTATTTAAGAATCGAATAGACAGGGATTTTGAAGTAGCAGAATTTGATAAAAAAGTATTTGATAAAATTGATAAGATTATGAAAGAAATAAAAACTAAGGGAGAAAAGAAAGGCAAGGGTGATTAAATTGAAGGTCTATTAAAAAGAAGAAGACCTTCCTATTTGCGGTAGAAAGGCCTTCTTACAAATCACATTAATATGATCTGTTCGCAATTCCTAATTATACAATCATATTTTCAAATCCGCAAAATGTTTATTATTTTGTCATATACCAGAAAAGGGGTGTAAAAGAGTGGAAACAACAGTTATAATAGGACTCCAGTTTGAGAGATATCCGTTGGAAACTACAAAATTCAACGATGTGCCTGGCGTTTATGTTATATCGACTTCACAGAAGTGGATTGATGTAGGCGAGACTGATAAATTGGGAGCACGTCTTGCTACTCATGAGCGTAAGCCTTGTTGGAGAAGAAACTCTGATAATTTAACTCTTTGGGTTAATTTTAGAAGAACCGACAACCAGCAAGAAAGGCTGGATTTGGAAGCTAAGTTAAGGAGCAGACTAAGACCAGTTTGTGGAGATCATTAATCTTAAAAAGGGATAGCAGAGCAGGAAGAAGTATAGGACTTTCTGCTCTTTGCTATTTTATGAGCTTTTTATAAAAATCCTTTAAATGAAGTTGGAACTAAAACGATACACCAAAAAGGAAATCTGTAAAGCCTGTAAAATTTCAAGAATGAAGATTTTTAGATGTGAAAGGAATCCGGACTAGATAGGGACCAATTACTTGAACTGCTAGTAAAGAAATATGTAACGAGGTCCAAAAGCACAGATTAACTGTTCGGAGAATTACCCCACACCCTAACCCCCTTTTTGTAATTCGCAATAAAAAGTTTGTAACAATAGATTGTAATTCATCAACTAAAATAAATTCCCATGTAACGCTTCCACCAGTATTTAAAGTAACCTTAATAGTATTCAGTCTCCTATTTGTTTTTTTATATTTATAATATTGTTTTCTATAAAATTATCAACTCGTTCATATAGCCATGGATATTGAGGCACTAACTAAACCTGCTATCCCATTTTAAACTTATTTTAATATAAAGAATTTTTTAGATTGAACTTTAACTTAATTAATACCATACAGGTTAATCCTAATAAATGTAAATAAATATACAAAATTTACCATATCGTGGGAAAAGATAAATATTTATGAGATTAATTGTTGATCAGTTAACATTATTTTTATATCCAAACACCTATTCATGGCAAGAGCCAAGATATGAACCATAAATTATTTATCCTATACAGTTTGAGGAAGTATTTGGTAAGGTAGAAGGAGAGATAATTATCTCACTTTCCCTATAACTTTAAATAAACTACTCCAAACAACACTCAAATCATATTCTATTTCTTTTAAATTATCTCCCAAAACAGTAATTTCCCCAGCATTGACCTTATGAGTTAATTGATTTAGGTTATTTCCAATCCTCTTTAAATCTATTATAAGGTCTCTTATTCCTGGTATAACAGTTATCTTTTTATCCAGTATACATTTTCTTATATATTCACTCTGATTATAGTAAGTTTTAGACCTCTTATCTCTATAAGCTATATATTCTTTATCATCCAGGTAGCAGGATATATGATGTTTTCTTTTTCTTTCTGGACGCTTAGGCTTAGGATTTACATTTAACATATCTAATCCTTTCTACTTAAAGGGTTTGGGAACTATTCCCAATTAAAAGCATGTGTGGCACACGTGCATATCTTGCCT
>CAZWME010000725.1:0-3260 GCA_964634515.1 uncultured Pirellulales bacterium
AACCATGAAATTAAATTATTATCCCGAAACTGATTCTCTTTATATTGATTTATCATCGAAACCTAGCAAGGAAAGTGTGGAAATATCCGAAGGGATTGTTCTTGACTATGATGACGATGGACATATCACTGGAATCGATATTGATAATGCTAGCCATAAAATTGATCTCAATGAAATTATTCTCAATAAAGTTCCATCACAATTACAGTCAATATCTGCATAATTAAAAATAGGTCGAACATGCGTGCGCAAGAGATGGTGTAAAAACACGCCACTCCTGACACGCGCCGTTAACCGTCAAAACATAATCTAAATTTTGCTTGAAAATAGGTTTGGTATGATATATTATCATACCGGAGGTGATAAAAATGACAGCTTCAAAAATTGCCATTACAATTGATGATAACACCTTGAAACAACTCGATAGTCTTGTAAAATCCAAACTATTTCCCAATCGAAGTCGAGCTATTCAAGAGGCTATTACAGAAAAACTATCACGCCTTGAAAAACGACAACTTGCGCAAGAATGCGCAAAACTTGATCCTAAATTTGAGCAGTCGTCGGCGGAAGAAGGTTTGTCATCGGAGTTGAAAGAATGGCCGGCATATTGAGGGGCAACATATACTGGGCTGATTTAAATCCTGTTATCGGAAGTGAGCAGGGCGGATTACGTCCTGTTCTTGTTCTGAGTCATAATGTTTTTAACGAACGCTCGGGAACGGTTATTGCAGTCGCATTAACAAGCCAACCGCAAAGGGCCGGCTTTCCTCTGACCTTGGAACTGGAAGAAAAAAACCTTCCAAAGAGATCGTGGGTTAAGATAAGCCAGATCCGAACCCTTTCTGTAAAACGCATCAGGAAAAAGATCGCAGCTGCATCCGATGAAGATCTTTCTCTTATTATTGAAGGCCTAAATGAAATAATCGGCGGTTAACATCTCACTGGTACCCAACAAAAAGACTGTCGGCACAGTTCAGTCGTTCTACGACAAATTAAAGGAAATAAATTATGTCGGAAAAATCCGGAGATCTTATCCCTGAAAAAAGATATTGAAAATTATAGTGGTTGTAAGGGGGGAAAAAGTGATACTGGATTCCGATTTGGCAGCACTATATGGCGTAGAAACCAGACGTTTGAATGAACAGGTGCGCCGTAATATCGATAAATTTCCAGATGATTTTATGTTTCAATTGACGAAAGAGGAATTCGAAAACTTGAAATCGCAAATTGCGACATCAAGTTCCACCTGGGGCGGCCGACGGAAACTTCCATTTGTTTTTAGTGAACACGGAGCCTTACAAGCGGCAAATGTCCTAAACTCATCCCAAGCAAACAAGATGAGTGTTTTTATTGTCAGGTCTTTTGTCAAGCTCCGTGAAATGGCGTTGACAAATGAGAAATTGTCCAGGAAATTCATCGAATTAGAAAAACGCGTAAGCAACCGTGACGAGATTCTAATTGAATTGGTTGAAGAAATACGGAAACTTATCGATAGCCCAAAACATAAAGAAAAGCCCCGATCTATTGGCTTCATAGAACCGGGTAAACGGGAAACGAAATAAAAAAAACTTAGAACAGGCTGCTGGTAAGGGCGCGCAAAAAACCGCGCGCCTGACAGCAGCGGCGTTCGATCCCAAGAAATCATGTATGTTTGATTGTCTTTCACTCGAATCCTTGTCGAAGATCCCGGATTTTGAGAGGATCTCCATGACAACCCTTCTAGAAGTATTAGATTTTATCTTTAGGCAGAGGAAACAAGCGCTCGGATCTTGGCTCCCCGCATCCGGCGCATTCGGCGTCATACCAGCTCATAGGCATACCGCACTTTGGACAACGCCAGCGCTCTTCTTCGTATTTGACCCATTCGTTGACGCCCATCTCACGAATTTTTTCAAGGTTTGGCAGGTATTCTTTACGGTGCAGATAGTGGCCCATATTGATTAAATTCGTAATACGATAGCAGGGCAACTCTTCACAGTCAGAACAACGGGAATTATCCTGTGTTTTAGCCGCGCAAAGCCTTATCGCACAGTTCCGGCAATGGCCGGCAAGCAAACCGCCGCTGAGACAGCCGTCGCAAACAAGGCCATCCATCCAATTCGAAGGCGGGACCCCCTCCTGTGCTTTTGACTGTCCGGATGAAGATTTCTTTTGCAGTCTCATTTTTATCTGCTCATCTTCGCCGTGTCTAGCGAGGTAAGCCGGGCAGGCTCCGCAATACGTTCCGCATGCGGCTGCCAGATGTCCCTTACCCTTGCCGTCTTTGATTTTATCCTCTTCTTCCTCTTCTGAGGCTGCCGAACAATCCAATGAAAAACACGCACAGCAAACAGCTGCGCCGGCTACCCCTTTAACAAACTTTCTTCGAGTTATTTTCTCGTTTTTATAGAAATCCATATTCGCTCTCTCTCCTTTAAGAATGCTTATCTTAACGCTCTTTTATTATGCGGTCCCCTTAATATTTTCCCGGATCAGGTTCTTCAAAGGTCCAGTTCTCTGCGTTTTTCAGGTCTCCGGTTCCTTTATATTCCGCGCATTGTGGATAAGGACAAAGAGGACGTGTAAGACCATCTTTTCCGAAACACATTATCTGATCGGGAGCCACGCCCTTTTCAGCCATTGATAGGGGTATCGAAACGGAAAGTCAACTTTATTTCACCCAATGGATCCAATTCTTTGAAAAAATCACGCAGCTTGCCATACGGGAAGGTAAAATGTTTCAGAAAGGCGTGACATTTTTTAAGAAAAGCAGTGAAATCAACGAAAAATAAGGGGGGTTTTTATCAGCAGGACATAGCTATTTCTTTCTCCGGCAAACCTCAAAAAGCAAAACATGAAAAATCATTCTTCAGGCAAATCCTCTTCAT
The DNA here is from genome assembly GCA_964634515.1 of uncultured Pirellulales bacterium. Lineage (GTDB taxonomy): Bacteria > Planctomycetota > Phycisphaerae > Sedimentisphaerales > Anaerobacaceae > NIOZ-UU13. Next base: position 2,868 of record CAZWME010000725.1, read on the forward strand.
TAATTCCAGGCGGGGCCTTAATCGTCTTCACTGGGTGTTTCAGAAATTTCTTTATCTCACAAGTATCCATTATGACGGAAAGTATTTTCATTCCAGAACCGCATTTTGGACAGGTTAAAGGATCAAAAGAGCATGTAACATGTTAGCTTTTCCACTTGACAAAGCATTAAGAACGAAAAATATAATGTAAAAGGGGTCAAGAAAGATGTCTGACAATAAGTTGCAGTCATATGCGGCAAGCGCTTGGATTGCTTTTAGATGTGATATGTTTATTTGAAATAATTTTTTAACTGTTTGCTTGATGCTTGTATCCGCCGCAATGCTGAACTTGTAGTTAGGTAAATTAGAAAGCATGAAACCCAGAAACATATATGATTCTATACCATTAGATCT
>CAZWME010000726.1:0-3244 GCA_964634515.1 uncultured Pirellulales bacterium
CGGAATTGAGCCGAAACAGTTTTATTATATATGACAAAATACGTTTTGATAAACTAAACGCCATTGAAAGATTTAATTATTTAAGCCGTCTGGAACCGGTCTATATAAATCCATATACGGGAACTATAATCTCAACGGATTGATGAGCTTATGAAAAACACACGACAATATAGAGGTTTTTCTCTTATCGAAGTTTTGTTAGCTGTCGGCACGCTCGCTATTGGTATGATTTTCATAGGCGGCACATTTCTCACCGGTATCCATTTTGCAACTATTTCCACAGAGCGAACTATCGCAGCGGTAGCAGCCGACGAGGCCTTTGCAAAAATCAGATTGTACGGTGTTAATCTGACCGACCCGAATTTAGTGGTTGACCAACTAACGCCGTTGGAAGCATTAAACACAATCGCTGCTGAAGAATCTGCATATCCTTCGATAGCAACTCTGACTGAGAAACAGTATTACTGGTCCGCGTTGTGCAGACAGGTTGGCTCCGAACCGACCAACCGGCTTGTGCAAGTAACGGTTTTTGTCAGCAGAAAAGTGGGCAATAGCACAATGTATCCGGGCGGTTCTCAAAGGCCTGCGCCTATTCCTGCGCCTATTAAAGTCGACGTTTCAACTGTTGCCGGGGCAGGTAACGAAAATAAACTTACCATAAATGTCGCCGGTGAGGAAATATATATAAATGGCGGTAGTACCATCGCAGACAACCAGACGGGCCGGCTTTATCGAGTCCTGCAACGTGACCCGGTTGCTCCCAATATAATCGTGCTCGACAGGCCCTGGTTGGAGGGGCCAAACAACTCGGTGTGGGTAGTACCGCCACCAGTAGGCGGCGGCAGGTATCCCTGTATAGCAATATATCAAAAGGTAATCAGATTTTGAAATGTGGATTACGCAGATTACAAGCGATTGACTGTTTCTGTGAACTATGAATTACAAAACCCGAAACAATAAAGCCTTTACTTTAATTGAGCTTCTCGTAGCCATCGGCATACTTGCTATAGTTATGTCGTTTGTAAGTGTCATTTTCAAGGTCAGTATCGGGGCCCACCGCACCGCAATCGCAAACGCCGAAATTATGCAGAAGCTGCGGGCTATTACCGACCAGCTCAACACCGATTTCAAAGGCCTTAGAAAAGACGGGGAAATCTTTGTAGTCTGGGTGGCCAAGCCCCTGACTGCCGCTGATTATAAGGATAACGACCTTGACGGGTACGAGAGATTCGACCGGATAATGTTTTTTGCCGATGGTGATTTTCAATCTTACAAACCTCCTGTGGTGCGGGGTAATGTTGCAAGAATCTGTTATATGATCGCAAAGAAAGGTAATGTCAGTGCCGAAGGTCAGGACAGGACCAAGCGAGTGCTTGCAAGAAACCTTCATATATTAACAGCCGATCCGAGTCTTCCTGATTTTCCCGACTTCGATAGTTTCAGTGATACACAATGGTACGAATGGAACAACTGGGATGAGTACGACAAGATATCTTTAGAGGCCTGGAAGAATATTTCGTGGCAGAACAAAAAGGATATGCTCACTGCTACAAGTGATATTCAGGTCGACGACAGCAGTGTCAACATGGCAGTCAGGGGAGTAAAGGTTGATCCTATGGACGCGAATTCAATTCATATGCTTTTATGCGAAGGTGTGAGCGAGTTCAAGATTCAGGGTTGGTATGACGCCCAGCAGCAATGGATACCAGAGGTTGACCCGGATGGTGACGGCGATTTGGCGGACACACATTTCTTCCTGAACGAACCAAATAAGGCTCCCGGAGTGCTGTATAACTCGTCTCGTGAAAACATAGATATCTATAACATTAATTATGCGGGAAATCAGATAGATGAGGCGCATTTTAACGCTATCCCCGGACTTGGGCGGGCGTTGAAGTTCACTTTCACACTATACGATTCCAGAGGTATTATTGAAAACGGAATGACTTTTACACACATTGTCTATTTAGACAAGTAATTTGACAAGAATGAGAACAGTAAACAAGAAATTTAATAAGTGCACTTTTTCCGCCGGTTCGGCCCTTATCCTGGCGGTGGTTCTGACCAGCCTGTTGGCTATCGTAGGCGTGCTATTTGTTCTAGTTACCCGTATTGACAAGATAGCAACCTCGGCAATATCAGACCGTAAAGAACTGGACTTTGCGATTGAAACAGTCATCGCAAAGATATCACAGGAATTAGTTTTAGATGTCCCCGGCGAAGGAGCCGAATACCAGGACTATCCAGGCCCGGAGGACCCATGGCTGGCAAGCCTCGAGCCGTATCAATCCGGAAACGACTATTACTGGCGGCAGATAAGCGATGTTACAGGATATTTAGCCGACAGCACCGACATACAGGCAGAGGTCGTAAGTGAGTATGGCGTAGCCAATGCTAATGCCAATGCCGATGCCGACGGCGATGGCGTTGGTGATTCAAAGTGGATTAATCTTCCCGATATGACCTCCGGCAAAGGCAAACAAATTTATGCCGCCATCAGAATCGTTGACCACGGAGCAATGTTAAACGTAAATACAGCTTATAAGTTTGACCGTAGCGATCCTAATGTAACACTATTCAACATTAACGGCTCAAGCCAAATGCAGATAAATCTTATGGCTTTGGCCGGCCGAGGGACTGCGCAGCCTGGCTCAGCAGAAGAAACAAATTTGCTCAACGCAAGAGCAAATAACGGTGTTGATGTTGACCCATTTGACTTGCTTAAGTATGAGCAAAATGTTATCTGGAACTATGGCTCTAACGAACCAAACTATACGCCTTTTGATATATCTGATGAGCTTGAGGTGCGTTACAGATTTCTGTTGAACCATACGGGAATAGATACACGACTGGAAGACTGGAGTGTTGAATTCAGAAACAATACTCTGTCCACGCCTTTAACATCCGGAGGAAAGCCGTTAGATATATGGTTTAAAAGGGCCTACGACGACGGCAATATTGACCCGAATTATACGTATCGTCATATTGCCACAACCCACAATATGGACCGAATTATTAATCCGGCCGGGCCAACACTGAATAACGGAAAGATGGTTAACGTTAACATAGCGGATGCCAACTTGTTATACGAAGCGATAAGCTCAGGACTTCGAGACGCCGATCCCAATTTCATGGTCGTTGATACAAATGACCTGGCTGCTCAATTAGCGGTCAATATAGTTGACCATCGTGATTATGATACAGACGTAACTTATTTGCCGATTGGTTCCGAGACGTATTACGG
>CAZWME010000727.1:0-3243 GCA_964634515.1 uncultured Pirellulales bacterium
GGCAATTTTATTGGTGGTTTGTGGTACTTTCTCATCGGAATGTTCATTAAAAGTGCTTCACAAATGTCATACAGGCAGTTACTGGTTAAGAATGCATTAATGGGTGAGCCGATAAGCAGGTTTATGGAAGCTGAAGCTGTGACTGTGCCTCCGTCTATAACGGTATCTGATATAGTTGAAGATTACTTCTACAAGTACCACTATAAAATGTTTCCCGTTACCGAAGATGGCATGCTAAAGGGCTGTGTAACAACAAGGCAGATAAAAGAGCTATCTAAAGAACAATGGGCCACAACCAAAGTCTCCGATATCGCTCAGCCGTGTTCCGAGGGAAACACCATTTCACCAAAGGCTGATTCCATAAAGGCACTTTCGCTCATGAACACTACTGGAAACAGCAGGCTCATGGTTGTCGAAGGAAACAAACTTTTGGGTGTGATCAGTTTAAAAGATATGCTTAAATTTATGGCACTTAAGCTGGACCTTGAAGCTGGGAAAGAATAACCGCCAAGCCGGAAATGTTTGAAGATTGAATTATAAGTAGGAATTCCAATCAGACTGTAGAAGCATTTACAATATTGCTGAATGGCGAAGGAATTACCCATGAAACCCGATGACCCACGCATCCTGAAGATCAATGGCGGCTCGTCGAGCATCAATCCCAAACCTCTAAGCTCGGCGACCGATACGCAGAATCCGCCCGCTTCAGTCGCTGATGCTGCGTCGGTTGATCCAGTCATACTCCAGAAGGAGTTGGCCGCACAGAAGGACGATTACCTGCGCCTCACCGCTGACTTTGACAATTTCATAAAGCGCACCCAGCGAGATTCCGGGCAACAAGCTGCGTTGGAAAAGGAAGCATTCATCCGCGAATTACTGCCCATTCTTGACAATCTCGAACGTGCCCTGGCTTCCGAGCAATCCAATTCCTCCGAGCCATTGCTTCAAGGTGTGAAGATGACGCTGCAACAGGTGAGCCAGTTGCTCCACCGCCACGGCATCGAGGCCGTCGAGGACATAGGGCAGCCCTTTGATCCCCACCGGCACGAGGCTGTCTCCGTGTGGCACGACCCATGCCAGCCCGATCAGATCATCCTCGAAGTGACTCAGCGTGGCTACTGCTGTAGCGATAAGGTCTTTCGGCCAGCCAAGGTCATTGTGAATGATCTGAGTTATTTCTCCGGAGTCAACCATGCCCGTTGAATTCAAGAACTACTATGATGTCCTCGGTGTGGCTCGAAACGCAAGCAGCGAGGAAATCAAGAAGGCATTCCGCAAGCTCGCGCGCAAGTATCACCCTGACGTTGCCAAAGACAAAACGGCGGGCGAAGAAAAGTTCAAGGAAATCAACGAGGCCAACGAAGTCCTCAGCGACCCGGAGAAACGGCGAAAGTATGATCAGTTGGGAGCCAACTCGAACCATCGGGAACGGCAGACGGCACCGCCGCAGGGCGGATTCGGTGGAGGTTACGAAGAGGCTTCGGAATTCCATTTCGATGGTACGGGCTTCAGCGATTTCTTCGAGCAGTACTTCGGCAGTCGCGGCCGTCCATCCGGTGGTTTCGGCCGAACATGGACAAATGGCATGGGAGGCGAGACAGTCGCCCAGCGCGGCCAGGATATCGAGGGCGACATCCTGGTGACGCTGGATGAAATCTTGCACGGTTCGACGCGCACGATCCATTTGCAACGAAGCGATCCGCACACCGGGAAATCGGTCAAGCAGACGTTGCAGGTGAAAATCCCACATGGCGTTCGGGAAGCGCAGCTCATCCGTCTTGCGGGCAAAGGCCAGGAAGGCTTTGGTGGGGGCGACTCTGGAAACCTGTATTTGCGGGTCAAATTCGCCCAGCACCCCGACTTCCGCGTGCGCGGCGCCGACCTGTATTACGATTTGGATCTGGCCCCGTGGGAAGCGGTGCTGGGTACTACTGTCGACATCCCAACTGTGGATGGAACAGTGTCCTTGAAAATTCCGGCGGGCACAAGGGCCCAACGGCAATTACGATTACGCGGAAAAGGTTTACCCACGCGCAACGGAACGTCGGGCGACCTGTATGCCGTCGTGTCCATCCAGGTTCCGGCGCAACTGACGACGGAGCAAAAAGTCCTGTGGGAACAGTTGGCCACAAAATCGACGTTCAACCCGAGGCAACCCTCATGAGCAAACGAATTGTTCCAGACAGCCTCCCCCTCCGAGCGCTGGAATTGTTTCAGCCGGAGCCAGGCGTTTTGTACAGCCTCGATGCGACAGCACGTCTCGCGGGTATCACCCGCCGTTCCATTCTGATCTATTGTCGAGCCGGCCTGGTACGACCTGTCGTTCAACCACCGTATGGAGTGATGGAATTCACGGAAGAGGCGATTTATACCCTGCGGCGAATAGAGTACCTGCGAACCGCTCACAGCCTCGATTTAGCCTGGATCAAAACCATGTTCGATCTGCTCGATGAGGTGGAGCGCCTACGCGCCGAGTTGCGTTTTTTGCGTAACCCTTGAGAAGGCGAACATATACAAGGTTTATTCCCTATGGCGAAGAAACTCAATCAAGCCTGTGTCTTGGCGATCAACGGCGGCTCGTCGAGCAACAATCCTAAACGTGCCCTGGCTTCCAGCAGAGTGCTGAGAGAGCATGGTATTGATCCTTGCCCTGACCGACCAGAGAGTACTACTTGGAATGAGTTTATCAAGGCCCACTGGGATTCCCTTGCAGCAATCGATTTCTTCACAACGGAGGTCTACACCATCAAAGGGCTTGTCAGGTATATGGTCCTGATCGTGATTGACTGCAAAAACCGACCGAATCCTTAAGAGCTTTAGAGCCAGTGGTTGAGAATGGGCGGGACGTATTAATTTTAATGGTCTGTGCGTAAGAATTGAATCCAAAATGATAGTACAAAAAACCGGATATAAGACTGAAACGATCTCGCGAATATTGCTGGCAGATGGCTGGAGAAGGAGTTGTGAAAAAATGTAGTTGCGAAAAGTTTACACTTGAATAATCTGGCTTTATAGAAGGATTCGAGCCCCTTCGGGCAAAAATTGCCACTTGATTTTCTATATCAGGCTCCAAATAATCAGAACATCTGCCATCATTTTAACGACTCTCTTCTTTATCTCCAGCACATTGAGCCTTATAATGCTGGTGAAGAATAGGACTATACTTAAATGTCAGGTAGTTGGGATATCCAAAATCGTAAAAGAGATTTTCAATGCCAGTGACTATTAATAGAAAGGCCGTTC
>CAZWME010000728.1:0-3240 GCA_964634515.1 uncultured Pirellulales bacterium
ATGGGCCAAAAAAACAAACCCAATCAAACCCAATTAAAGCCAAAACAAACCCAATCTGTAGTGAGCTTGTCGAACCTATTCAAACCCAATCTAAACCGGGTATGTCTGCCGGGAGGCCTGTGATAAAACCCCTGAGTTTGAGCACTTTCCGATTTACTTCAGCGGCCTCAAAATGTATAATATTAGGTAAGATGATAAGCTCAATTCCTCAAAAAATATTACTGCTGATATCGTACATTGCTGTTTGCTTCTTCACCGGCTGTGACTTCAATCCGATAACCGGCCAACAGGAGCTTATGCTCTTTCCTGAAAAGCAGGACCTCGAAATAGGCAAACAATATGCCCCTGAGATAGAAAAAGAATTAGGCGGAAAAATCGAAGACCAGGACCTTCAGAACTATATTGACAGTGTGGGCCAGAAAATTGCCCGCATCAGCCACCGGCCCAACTGGGAATACCATTACGTTGCGGTTAACGACAAATCGATCAACGCCTCAGCCTTGCCCGGTGGATATATCTTCATCACTAAGGGAATGCTCGAAAAACTTCAGACCGAGGCCCAGTTGGCTGCGATACTGGCCCACGAAACAGCCCACGTCGTCGCACGTGACACATCGAACGCCATAAGTAATCAAATCGGAATCGGTCTGTTACTTGCCGCTGCTGCTTCCGGCCAGGCTTCCGGAGCTGTTATGACAGCCGCAGAACTCTCACGCAGACTTATAGGCCTGAAATACAGCAGGCAGGATGAACGCGAGGCTGACATTGCCGGTCTGGATTATATGGTCGTCGCCGGATATAATCCTTATGGAATTATCGAGACTATGCAGATGCTCGAAGATCAGCAAAAAGAAAGAGTGGTCGAATTCCTGTCAAGCCACCCTCCCCCAGAAAATCGAATTGCATATTTAACGCAAAGAATTAAAACAAAAAATCCAAACCTTGATAGCTTGAATATCGGAAAGCAAGAATACTGCAAAGTCATCCTCGACCGGCTGACAGCCCAAAACCAATCCCCTGCCAGCCTGAGCACGGCTGAGTAGCTCGAAGTATAGAAAAAACACAAAGCCGGGAAGTAATCAACTACACCATTCAGCGTTATGAGTCTGAACTGATAATATCCTTATCACCCTTTCCTAAAATCCGCTCGCTGGCTCCGTACGCTCGATTATATCACTCGCTATTCCCCGGCCATCTCTTTCTTTCTGGCATTCCTGGACTCTTCAATCGCACTCTTCCCACATTTGGGACAGCGGTCAGCATGATCATTCGGAACAGAATTCATCCGGAAAACAATCCCGCAATCTGGATTTTGACATTTCGCGGCTCTGTAAACACTTGGTTCGCCGCACTTTTCACAAGTCAGCGCCGGTGCAGGCGCCATAGGATTGGCATTTCTCATAAACTTAAAGTATTCCTTCAGACTCATCTCATAAGTGGCATTACAGCTCTTATTGAGACATATGACCCAAGTCATCTCATCGTCCGAAATGTCATCGATCGAACTGCCTCCGCCGCCCCATGTCCAAAAGATTATAACGACGGCCAATACCAGGCAAACAACGATAATCCCAATCTTAACTGCATTATTCATATCAGTTTCTCCAAAACAATCAAACTAACAATGTGTTATCAAGCTCACGTCAACAAACTATTATTAATTGCATTACTTGTCAAATGCATTTTCAATTATTTATCGGCATCTCAAACAGCATCTCGCCCGTAAGCCCCGGCGCCATCTGCAGGACCTTGGCCGGCTCCTCCGGAAAACCCGTCCTCGCCGAAAGATAAGCCGACTCAATAACCGCCATATCCTGAAGATTCTCGCCGCCACTGCTGCACAGCTTGTCAGTATCCGGCGACAATATGCTCATAGCAAAATTCTTCAGTTGTTCTTTCATACAGAAATATTCATCATCGGCATATTCAAGCTCCTCGATTGTCTGTCCGAGGCCGTCGCAAAGCGTCACCTTCTTGTCACTGACCGTTAAAATTGTATCCTTACCATAAAGTTTTATATATTCCTCTTCCGGGCCGGTCCCCGCCCTGCGCGACGCCACAAGGCTGCCGATAAATACATCACTGAATTTCATCGTTACGACCGAAGTATCTTCCGTCAGATACAGTCGCTGCTGCTTGTCCTGAGCATTGTTCGTGCCAAGTGAATAAACCTGCTGAGGCAGCCCGAAATTGTTGACCATCTGGTCAATCACCCAGTAACAGTTATGCAGCAGCACCCCCCCGCCAGCCAGTTTCGGGTCGGTTTGCCAGCCGGGACAAGATCTATCGCCAACGATGCAAAAAGCAGTCATCAGAAAAACATGCTCTATCCTGCCCTGCTGCAGAAAATCTCGCAAAGCAATGTAGCTCCGGCCAAAACGCCTCGGATTACCAACAACAAACTTTATATCCTGCTCTTCAGCCAGTCTTACAAATTCCACCGCTTCTTCAAAATCCCTCGCCGCCGGAGCCAGCTTGAATATATTGAACTTCTTTTTCATCGCCATCCGGACATATTCATCGCAGCTATGGATACCCGCCGCAACCAGCAGGCAATCGAACTGATTCTGGATTATCAACTGCCGGTAATCATCGTAGGCGGCGCATTGGCAGTGACGGGCGATTTTTTCGGCAAGGCTGGTATCTTTGTCCGCAACCGCCTGAATCTCGAAATAATCCACTCCCTTAATCGCTTCGAGCAGAAACTCCCCCCTGCCAGTAAGGCCAAGTACCGCTGTTTTTAATTTTCCTTTACTCATCCTGAGAAAATACCCATATATTCCGTTAAATCTGTAAAATGTACGAAACACATTCAATAATTGTCTCAATTTTACATCCTCCCAAGAAAAATAGAAACTATTAAAACATTTCTTTTTCCCTTTTCTGCTTTACAGTATTCTGTTAACCGTTTCCTGAGACAGGCCGGATATGGCCAAGCTGGTTTGCCATTTGAAATAGGCTTTGAATTGGATTTGTTTTGGGTTAAATTGGCTTAAATTGGGTTTGAATTGGCTTTGTTTTTTGGGCCATATCCGCATTTTCTTCATAAGCCTTTGTAAATACTTATCTTGCATCAATTTTGACCTTTTCGACAAATTGGCTTAGGATTGGCTTTAATTGGGTTAAATTGGCTTTGAATTGGCTTTGAATTGGCTTTGTTGTCTGAATAACCAAATGTCCCAGGAGTACGTATTTACTTGTCAGAAAAGAGCTTACGTTAATTTTGGCCGACTTGACTTT
>CAZWME010000729.1:0-972 GCA_964634515.1 uncultured Pirellulales bacterium
AAGTAAGATTGATCTTCTCACGCATCACAATATTAAGATTCATTGCCCAGGCCTTTCAATGTGACAAATTGTCAAGCTAATCGTATGAAATAGCTGAAATATCTACCAAGTTATCAGACTATGTTGTTTTATCATGGTAGCTGCATGGAGGTAGCACAGATGCTTGGTAAGATCTTTGAGCGGTTTGTGGACAAGAGCCCCGTGTCCGTAACCGAGAACTTCCAAATCATGAAAGCTTAAAACCGATTTTTCATTCTGGATGGGTATAATTTCATTTCCTGAAAAGTGTTGAAACCATATTCCGGAATCTTATCGGCATCAATTCTGTTATCATGAGCCTGTCCCGCTTTGGAAGTCCGAACCATGTTATACCTGATCCAAATAATCCGAGTCCTATACAGATCAAGATTAACTCTAACCAAGTTGTTGGTTGTATAAACCAGCTGACGCCATAATTTACTAATATCATAAATCCCAGTAAAAGTAAGCCCGACAGACTTGATTTGATGAAGATATACCAGGGTCGATCCAATATTACTGCCCCGTAGATCGGTATGAAAAATGCATTTTTAGCAGTAAGTGTTATAACGCTGGCAATAGCAACACCATAAATACCCCAATTCAAATACTTTCCAAGCAGGATGGCAAAAAACAGATTGATTACCCCACCCATCAACGTCACTATACCAAGCCACTTGACCTTATTCGTTGCAGTGTATATATTGATTAAAGGCGAGATGCCAACATGAATGACAAGAGGGCAAAGCATGATCACCATCAATGGCCATAATCCTTCAAAGGAGGGTCCCAACCAAAGATTCAATAATGATGAACTAAACACACATATCAGACTGATGGGGATTGCTATGACAAGGGAAAGGATTCGAACAGCTGATCTGCTTAAATGGATTAGTTTTTCCATCTCAGATCTAGCGTAGTAAATTACTATCATTGGGGCAATAACTACTCCTA
>CAZWME010000729.1:982-3238 GCA_964634515.1 uncultured Pirellulales bacterium
GCCTGCTAGTCGAACAAGAGCGGGCCACTGGAGAATGGCGGCATAATCACCAGCCGAATCGGCACCAATGAATCTGTTACACACCCATACATCTGTTCGAAAGAACAACAGAATCCCAACATGACTTACTAATAACCAACCACCCATACTTGTAAGTTGTCGGATTTTGTACCAGTCAAAGAATTTAATTGCCAGTTTTAAGTTCGGAGCAAGCCGCTTACTAATACCTATCTGAATACAACATAATACAACAGCGAGAGCCAGGTCCACGTACCCTACATACCTTAACGTTGGGCCAAATGCTACAAAAAGCAACACAATACCTGCGATGCGACTAACCATACGAGTGATGTCGATACCACGTGATATATCTAGGCGATTGTTGGCATATTGAGGCACTACAAAAACGCTTGATATAAGATTAATGAGAAAAGTAGCAGCACTGCATGTCAGCAGAACAATCGCATCTCTGTATAATTCCTGAGGAATCGAAAAAATCGCATTGGCATTCCAGATCAGCAGGGCAAATATTGGAATCTGTATCAAGCTTAAGGCCAGATAAGAAAAGAAAGCAGTATTAAAAATACGATTTGGCTCATCTTGATCATTTTGCTGGAGTGCGATAGTTAAAAAGCGATTAACAGCACTGGAAATACTGTGGGTAATCAAAGCTACGTATTGTGTCAGGGCCCCGGCAATCGGAATCAAGCCGTAAGCAGCACGTCCCAGATGATGGAATAGGTACGGTACAAGCCAAATGCCGACCCCAACCTGCGTCAGAAAGGAAAGCACCTGCAGAAGCATGTTGCGCGGCAGTTGTCTCTTGAATTGTGCTGTTGTTTCAGTCACAGGTTCCCTTCATTTGTCATATAACAATGTACCCAACCGCATTGAAGAGGCCGAATCTCCTCATGATTCCCGACGAGTTTGTAAATGGGCGATATATCAGATTGACTTCTTTGACACATTATAAGTATGACTCACTGGTTCTGCTATCGCAGAAATTCAAGAACGTATGAAGATAGGAAAGTAGGAAGGTAAGATCTTAGTTATCTGCCTTGTTCAACTGCTTTCTCTCTTTCGCTGTTCCGCCATAGCCTGCCTTCTTCCCTTCTTACATTCCCCACTTCCTACCTTCGGCACGCGTTGAGCGCAGCTATCTCCTCATATTGATGCGAGTCTTTATTTTGCTCTGCCCAATTTTATTGTTATATTTATAGTAGAGAGAATGGGTTAGAAGAGTTTTCTCTTTGGGTCTCTTTGGGGGGCCAAATACATGGTAAAATTAGTAAAGACATTTCAAACATCATAGAGTTTATTTCAAACGTCAGAGAATTTAAACCACAAATCTTCAAGGGTGGATTGCGCATCGTGTTTGCTGTTTAACATCGAAGTCTTTTACAGAAATATTATGAACTCCGGGGGCGTTACCCGGAGGGAAAATATTTATTCCGGAGGGTCAATATTTATTAAACCTTTTTTAAGGAGAAAGAAAATGACTATCAATTACGCTTTATTCGAGAACCATCTTACCAGCGATCCGGAAGATTACGCCGCCCAGGTGAGAATCACCGGCTCGGCTGGCCTTGAAGTAGTTGCCCAACGGATGGTAGACCAGGGCTCGACCGTCACTAAGCCGGACATCTTAGCCGTTCTCGAAGATGCCATCAAAGCCATTGAAAGCTGCCTGCTCGATGGCAATCGGGTGCAGCTCGGTGGGTTATGCGAGCTGTTTCCCCGCATAAAGGGCGTCTTCAACGGTATCACCGACACGTTCGATGCATCGCGTCATCGAGTGGACGTAGGCGCCAATCCGGGAGCCAGAGTCCGCAGGACGGTTCGCGAAGGTGCCACAGTCACTAAGACTGAAACCATCAAACCGGCACCGGCCCTGCTGGAATACGTCGATCTGGGCTCCGGTGAGACCAACGGGACAATAACTTCCGGTAATATAGGTACCATTAACGGACACCGGCTGAAATTCAATCCCGACCAGGACGATGAGGGCATCTACTTTGTCAATGTCGATACCGGCGCCGATGTCAAGCTCACCACCATCCAGAAAAATAAACCCGGCCAGCTGGTCTTTCTTGTACCGACTGTACCTGGCGGCCAGTATTACCTGGAAGTCCGCGCACGACTCAAGGACTCGGCAGAGATTCGCACCGGCCGCCTGGATGAGGTGCTTGAACCTGCAGGCAGCATTGATTAAATGGCTTCGGCGTGAGCTCAGCCGAATGGTGATTGGTTGAATAG
>CAZWME010000730.1:0-3237 GCA_964634515.1 uncultured Pirellulales bacterium
CACCTTGTAAACCAATTAGTCGGATAGCAAATAACGAGCCGAACAGGATTGAGACAATCCCCTCAAGCCAATCACACCACCCTCCACCAATCAGATAGTCTAATTTCACAGTAGGTGAATACGGTCTGAAACGGCCGCTGAACTCCAGATGTTCTTCGCTGGCAAAATGCCCGGCGTCAACGCATTTGGTGGAACCTATAAACGACTGACGAACAAAACAGCAAATATGTTAAAAACTGACTTAACCGATGCCGGAATACCTTATGTTGACAGTGCTGAAAGATATGCAGATTTTCACTGCCTTCGACATACAACTGGTAGCTTGTTGGCGGCAAGTGGAGTCCACCCTAAAATTGCTCAAAGCATTATGAGAAACAGTAATATAAATCTCACTATGTCGCTTTATACTTATACTCTCCGAGGGCAAGAATCTGAAGCCGTAAAGAGTTTGCCAGATTTGTCTTTACCAAGCAGTGAAAGTCAAAAGGCATCAGGGACTGATAATAAAGCTGTTGAAACCGACTCGCGCGCTTACAAAAATTTTTACTTTAATGGTCTTTCACGTTCTCCGTTTGGCACTACAAGTGAACAGAAAAACCAGAATGATGGCGAAGTGAGCACTCTTGATAAGTCTTTGCAAATGACATACTTAGGTACAGAAAAAGAACATCTGTCATCTGGTGACATCAACTCTAAATCAATCGCGCCCGGCAGGACTCGAACCTGCAACCTTCGGATTCGAAGTCCGCGACTCTATCCAATTGAGCTACGGGCGCCGAAAACTCTAAGCGTTTGTAATATAACAAGTTGCTACGCATTTTGTCAATTCCTAAAGCATTCAATACAAGCAAAATATGCCAATTGTGTCAAATTTGTGTCAATCGTCTTCCGTTTTGCCAAAATATTATTCAATACTCTTTTGGCATAAGACATATCTTCAGACCGTACGGTCAAGTAGTATTTCCTTGAAGTAGAGATATCAGAATGTCCGGCAAGTTGTTGAACTACTTGGATCGGTAGATACTAAGGCCAGTTGGTAATGGCAGAGCGGCGAAGGTCATGCAGTGTGCATTTTGTTAAGCCTGCTCGACTGTGAATAGAGGAGAGACCTCCGCGTCCATACCTTCTTCTAATCGCTCATGCTCGTCATTTTCGGATTGACTCAAGATTTGTTGTAGCTCTAACAGTTTCTTACGATTCGATGGACTCCACAGGCCATAGTAGCGCACTTTGTGAATACCCACCGGCAAAGCATGCTATAGAAAACGCCGGATGAACTCCTCGGCACTAACGGTCATGGTTTTAATATAAGCACCGCATTTGGAATCTTTATACCGAAAAGTCACATTACCATTGTTGATCTAGATGATTCGGCTATTAGCTATGGCTACACCGTGAATGTAATGGGCAAGATAATTGAGGACCGTGCGAGTGCCCTGGACGGCCGGTTTACAGTGGGCGATCCAGTCTTTTTGCCAGATGGATTCCGAAAGGTAAATCTCCTCGAATTGCCTGCAAATACGCGCGAGGAAGATACCACGAAACAGTCTCGATAACGCCTTGACGTGGACTAGGAACTTGTCTCTGGCGGGCATCCAGGTCTGTCTATCTGGAGAAAGACCTCCGCCGGTCAACAGACAGTGTACGTGAGGATGGTACGAAAAATTTGAATCCCAGGTAATCAGAACCACCATCACACCCACTTGACCACCGACGTAATGGGATCAGAAGCCAGCTTGATGATAAAATCAGCGGCGGTTTTAATGAGCAGACCGTAGAAGTCTTGCTGATACAGGCACATAAACCAACTGAGCTCATGCGTCAACGTAAATATCACATGGTAATACGGTACCGGCAATAGTTCCTTATCTCTGGCCTGGAGCCATGCCTGGTTGTTACTCTTGTGGCATTTCGGGCAACTGCGGTTACGGCAGGAGTGATACGAATACTGCAGCCTGCCGCAGTGATTACATTCAAATACATGCCCTCCCATGACAGGCCTGCGACATCTGAGTATGTCCCTGAATGCTCGTCGATGACTGGACGGCATCCTTTTGCTGAACTTCTGTAAATACCCATCGCCATAGTCTCTGAAGACGTTTGCCACTTCAATCACGGTGGTTGATGCTCCTTCCTTAGAGACGATCATTCTTCATAACCACCGTAGGGTTATCTTAGAAGTATCGTAAGATTAAAATTGTCCGCGGCAATAAATAAATTCAACGCTTTCGCATTATAAATTAGATCAGGGCAAACACTACTGCGAATCGGCTTAGTCCAATCCGATTACACATAGAAATTGTTAAAAATATTCGTATTTTAGCAAAATATTAACATTTATTAGGACTCGAAATTGAGGTGAAATCAGGGTATCATTAGGCTTGAAGCTTAACGGTATGTTTCCGTGAAAGGTATATTGGAAAATCCGAATGAAAGCAAAAGCAGTTAAACAACTATTAAGTAGTGAGTGACAATTTGACTGAAATCGAAACGCATATTGTTTTATTATAGCGGGTGTTAGACAATGGAGGAAAGGAACGAAATGCAGTCAACTATCTCAATAAAGCCACACCATTTTGTGGATATTATTACCTCATTTGGTACCGGCAATATGATATTTAAGCCTCATCCCTACGGCCATGCAGTTCATAGCGTTTCAGAAAAAATTGATAGTAACCGAGAAGTTTGTTTGAAGATAGAATTAGGCATAGATGATATTTGCAGACCATGTGCCCACAATGTTGCCGGCTTTTGTGATGATACAATTGATACATCCTACCGCCCTTTAGCACCATCATCGAAAAGTAAGTGGAACCTTTTAATTGACCAACGATGGTGTAAGAGACTGGGAATCAAGCAAGGTGATCGGGTCAAGGCACGCGAATTTTGTGAACGGATTCGAGATAAAATGGGTGATATTACAGATATTTATCATGAGGTACCCGCAAGTATGACTGCTGAGAGAAGCACCAATCTTGTTAGAGGTCTTGAATACTACTTGAGACTGGAAGATGATTTTGTTTAATAACAGGTTATACAACTGGCAATTAGCTAACGCCTAAATCAGGGTGTTTTTCAGCTCCTGAAAGAGGTGACGTTTAGAAGAATCGTGGCATTTTGCAATCCACGAAGATAGGGCCATTTTGGGGGCGTTCGTTTGTGGTGTGGTGCACATCACCCTTGGGTGCGACCAGATATTCTGGCAGTTCTATGCAGCGCGTTTTCGTACATCCCAGT
>CAZWME010000731.1:0-3236 GCA_964634515.1 uncultured Pirellulales bacterium
TGATACCATACACCCAGAGAGTAACAGGATATTTCACACTTGGTTAGATGGATTAGACGACTCAGCCAATGGTTCTGTCGTTGGTTATGAGGATGCTCCATTTACTGAGCAAGATATAATTCACGGTGGTGGGCAGTCAATGCCTTACTTCTATAATAACGATGATGTAATAAGCTACTCTGAGACAACAAAGACATTGATATATCCGCGTGACTGGACCGAGCAGGATGTTGGGATATTATCGCTGTGGTTCAGAGGCCACTCGCAATATGTCGGCGGTTTTGCGGAAGCTCCGGCCGGCACCTACACGATGAGTGCCTCGGGGGAGGATATCTGGAACACATCCGATGAGTTCCACTTTGCCTATAA
Source organism: uncultured Pirellulales bacterium (assembly GCA_964634515.1). Lineage (GTDB taxonomy): Bacteria > Planctomycetota > Phycisphaerae > Sedimentisphaerales > Anaerobacaceae > NIOZ-UU13. Next base: position 370 of record CAZWME010000731.1, read on the forward strand.
GGAGCTTCCCGGCGCCGGTGCGATTATAGCCAGGGTTGAGAGTGTTGGGAATACGGACCCCTGGGCGAAGGCGGGAGTGATGATTCGTGATACGCTTGAGGCGGATTCGAGACATGTGATGATGGCCGTGACGCCTGGCAGCGGAATCTGGTTCGGTAGGCGTGAAACAACAGGCGGTGGCGGTTTTAGCTCAAAGCAAGAAGGTATTACCACACCTCAGTGGGTGAAACTGGAGCGAACCATAGGCGGACTCGTCAGGGCATATTATTCAGCGGACGGCACGACGTGGACACAATTGGATATAGCGTCCGTAATGATGGATATGCCTGTGTACATCGGGTTGGCTTTGACCAGCCACAATCCCGATGCGACATGCGAGGCTGTGTTTTCCAATGTTATCTTTCCGAATACTGATGTTGGCCCGGAGTGGACGGATCTGGATGTTGGCATAATCGGCAACGACCCCGAACCGATGTATGTTACTGTATCCAATAGTGACGGCGTAAGCGCGACAGTTGTTCACCCTGATGCCAACGCGGCGCTCATAGAAGACTGGGCCGAATGGATTATAGACCTGAAGAGCTTCAGTGATGGTGGTGTTAACCTGACCGATGTTAACAGTATATCTATCGGTTTGGGTGACAAGATTGAATCTCAGCCCGGCGGCTCAGGTAAAATGTATTTTGACGACATCCGATTATATCAGCGTGCTTTGGAGCCGGAGCCTGAAACGATAGTCAATATTCAGTGGCTGGGTCATTCGAGTGTGAAGGTCTGGGATGAGGATTGTGTAATATATGTTGACCCGGAAAGATTGACCGAGTCGCTCCATGATGCTACGCTGGTGTGTGTTACTCATACTCACGGTGACCATTACTCGCCTTCGGATATTGCCAGGATTTCCAATCCCCAGACGTTATTCGTCGGGCCGCCCGATGTTGTCCAGCAGTACGGCAGCGGACAGACAATCGCGCCGGGACAGACAATCGAATTCGACAATGTTAATATAATCGCGGTGCCTGCGTATAATACCAACAAGCCGAATCATCCCAAATCAAGGAACTGGGTCGGGTTCATAATAGAACTCGGCTCGAAACGGATTTATGTCGCGGGCGATACGGACCTGATAGAGGAGATGAGATCGCTTGGGGACATTGACGTGGCGTTCCTTCCCGCGGGGGGGACTTATACGATGAATGCGGTTGAGGCGGCGGAAGCGACGCAGTATATAAAGCCGGAATTAGCCATACCATATCATTGGGGTCAAAGTGTCGGCAACCTTAGTGATGCGCAGACATTTGCCGAATTGGCTCGTTGCGCTGTAAAGATTTTAACGGTCGGCGAGACTATTAGCTCTGAAGATTGGCCAGAATATACTCCTATTGTAGGACGCTGAAAACTTGGTGGAACGAATATGGCTTTTGTGGAATAGGTAAGCCGGTAAAAGAAGAAAAGTATATCTTTTGAGCGGCCCAAAAGAGTTTGATAGTGCTGCCTGAGGTTTCTTTATTTTCCGCAAAATTCAATAAAAATAGCCTAATAAACGGATTTTACCCATTTTTTTATAAAACTTTCCCGAAAAATGGCAATATTTCAAGCTGAGTGTGCGTCTATATATGTGAAAGCCGGTACCGGAGTTAATACAAAAATGGCTAATTAGGGGACAAAAGAAATGTTGATGACAAATATCAAAGCGGCACTTGTACTGATAGTAACGGAGAATGTTGTTGCCCTGCGGATGTTTGTCGGAAATTTAACGAAGTCAATTTTTAAATCCGCTCCTAAACAGCAAAATGCGAATGGGCAAGACAAAAAAGAGCTTGTGGCTCGGAAAGAGAAGTAAAATGTTGAAGAGGATAATTACATTAAGCATTGTAACAGCAATTTTGCTGATTGGAGTTGAAAACATTATTGCTCAGGAAGGGACAGGCAATCCTGAGCAGGTGCAAAGACGCAGGCAGGGTCAGGAAGGCCGTTTAGGACAAAGGGGCCGGGCCCAACAATTTAGTGGACAACAAGAAAAGAACAGTGAATTGCTGGCCCAAAGAACTGATGCTATGCGAAAGCGGCAGGAAGCCGCTCGGAAAAAAGCGGAAGCTATGCGACAGAAGCGTCAGCAAGAGATGGCTCAGAAAGGTGTGCCTCAGGGTAAAATAGGCCGGTTGCAGCAATCTTGGCCAGGGCGTAATCAATCTTTGCAACGGAAGTTTAGCAGGCGGGGACGAGGTTTTCAGGGCAGAGGTATGATTGGTAGAGGCGGCCAGGGCTTTCGCGGTAGAGGCATGATGGGCCAAGGTGGTCCAAGCTTTCGCGGCAGAGGTATGATGGGCCAAGGTGGTCCAAGCTTTCGCGGCAGAGGTATGATTGGTAGGGGCAGCCAGGGCTTTTGCGGCAGATGTATGATTGGTAGAGGCGGCCAGGGCTTTCGCGGCAGAGGTATGATGGGCCAGGGCGGTCCAGGTTTTCAGGGCAGAGGTATGATGGGTCAGGGCGGTCCAGGCTTCCGCGGCAGAGGTATGATGGGCCAAGGTGGTCCAGGCTTTCGCGGCAGAGGTATGATAGGTGGTCAAGGCCCTGGTGGTATGCCTGCGGTTCCGGGTGTCAGACCATTTCCACAGAATCCTCCGCAAAAAGATGTTTTACGACCAGTGCCGCCCATGCGGGGCAGAGGTATGGGCAGACGAGGGGGCGGTGATTTCCCGTGGCCCGGAGGACCAGAACCAAAGACGGATAATAATTAAGTTCTAATTTACATATAACCACCCTCCTTAAAAGGGCTGGATGCGCTGTATTACTGGCGCATCCAGTCTTATTTTTGGTTCATCCGGTTAATGCGTAGGTTGATCTATGCAGATTGAAGATTCTGA
>CAZWME010000732.1:0-3235 GCA_964634515.1 uncultured Pirellulales bacterium
GCTGTAAATGCAAGAGGGTGATTAAGTGCCTGTAAAAGCCATTTTAATTTCATTAAAATGCTCCTAGTTTTGTCGGTTTTTTTCCCTCACTAACTTCCCTTATATTGATGTTGAAAACCTGGAAAATGTTTTCAACTGCAGGAAGTATCTGCCTTTCCAAATAATATTCTATGTTATATATTCCTTTTTCATTTGGCAGTTTTACTTTTTCCCTGACAAGTTTTGTTTTTGATTTTCCATTATCATTCTCTGAAATATAATATCTAATTAAATTTCCTTCTGAGATGGGAATATTCTGGTCGCGCATTTTTCTTGCAGCAATAACGTGCGGAGAAATTGCTTTATATTCTGAAAGAGATTTTTTCAATTGTGTTTTAATTATTAAATCTTCAAGAGGAATTTCTCTTTTTTTTATTTTTGAGATTGTTTTTTTGCCCTCTTACCATTGATAATTTTAGTGTATTTTCGTTTGAATATGCTTGCCATAGAATCACCCTCACTTTTTCTTCTTTAGGATAAGCTCAAGCCCAAAGTATTTCAATAAAATATCAGCGGTTTCGACCGTGCAGGTTTTTCCTTGTAGTATTCGGCATAGCTGAGCCTCGCCAACACCTGTATCTTGGCTTATACGGTAGCGGGTCTTACCACAGGTTTTTATCTGTTTTCTTATAGTCTCAATAATCATAGGAACAGCCATAAATTGAACTTCTAATTAAATTATACTACATATACTTGCCGTCTGTCAAGTAATTATTTAGTCTTTTTCACGCCCTTAGTCAAACTCAAATCTGTTTCATATAGATGGCCTTCGGGGGTGATTCCATAATAAGATTTAAGCTGGTATTTGTTCGTTGTTATTTTGCCTCCCAATAAGCGATTCAAAAGTCTTGCGATCTGGACACCCCATTGAAATAAAGTTTTCAATTTCACTTAGTCGCCACCTTACCGAGCCACCGATACGGATAGGTGCAGGTAGTTTCCCACAACTGTTTAAGCGGAAAATTTGACGCTTGCTCACACTCAACACTTCACCAACTGCCGCTGCTGTTAAAAGTTTTGTATTTACCATTTGTCTCACCCTTTCATTAAATTAGTACCATTATATTTTTGGCCTTGTGGCCTCTATAATGGATCGAAATTTGACAAAATAGTTGGAATTGTCAGCGACTTGCTTGATTAGTCATTAAATAACAACCACTTAGTGTGATAATAATTTTGAGGATTATTTGATAGTGAATTGATAAGATTTGATAAGTTTGTCAAATCATGGCAGTTTTACATAACAAAATTGCTGTTTTGATCTTTAACCTGCTGGTCTATTAGTTCATCAAGCTCATGTTGCTCAGTTTTAGAACGTCTCTTGGCTCTTGAATGTAGCTCTGAAGTTTCGCTGAATTGTGGGTTTTCATGCACACTTCCACCTGTCATTTCAGTAGCTACTCTTGCTGAACTCTTAGCTATTTTACCTTCTTTATATGGGGCTGTAGCGTAGATTTGATTTAGAGACAGCTTTGTTTCTATCATAATTTCATTAACTGTTGGCAACCTGTCATATTTCATCTGTATTTCGACTGCGGCCATTGTCACTGCTTTGTTTCGCATTCCCATCTCAGCTTTTGTGGGGCGGTTCCTCTTGCTCTTTTGCTCTGTTCTTGTTTGCTCCAATTCCTGAACGCCTTTGTTTCCAACAATCCGCTGCATAATTGTCTTATCGGTTAGGCAAAGGTATTCTACGTTTGAAACATGCTGAGCAAGCTGCTTAGCTTCATCTTCGAGTAATTGGATTTGTTCGCGAAACTCTTTTTCATCAAGTTTGTCTTGTATGAGCTTGTTATAAAAATTATCAACATTCTTGTAGAGATTTTGGAACTTGTTTTCAAATTCTCTGGCGTAGTTGGGGTCTTTGTGATACTCCAACCATCCAACTATTGTATCAAATTCATTATTGTTTATCAGGAGACGGATGTTCCATCCGTGCATCCAGAGATTCTTCCGGTCTCCACTGGTATCAACTCGCCAAGACATCAAAGCATTGGCGAGTTCTCCAAAAAGGGTATGTTCTTCTGTGGTCATTTTCGTCCTAAAATCTCATTACTGTTTTGCTGCAACAAAGCCAGACTACCACCAGTCACATTCCAGGCATTCACGAGATTGCAGTCCTATAGATGATGGAACCTTTTTATTCTATCGGCATTTAGCTGGGGGGTATTTACTCAATACCATCGGATAAGCCTCACGACCGATACAACCGTTATGTTCTTCTTTATATTTACACTTTTCAGGTTGACTCAATTATATGATCTTCAAAAACAGCCGATATATTGAAAGCGGGAATTTCCTATATGACTTGGAGGAGCAAGTTTCATATTACAGATTACACAAGGCCAAAAATATAAGGGAAAGAAAATGAATAAGGAAAAAGTAAAAGGTGCAGTTGGAATTCTCACAATGTTAGTTGCTGCTGTGCTTATGAGTATAAACCATAATGTATCGTATGAAAACCGTACTCCATCCTTGATTATTGTTGGATTGTTTGCCATTGGGGGTGGACTCTTGCCTTTAAGCCGAAAGCCAAAAATCGAAGATGAGGAACGTGAAAGATGTTTGGCCTATACAGAAGCAGTGACAAACATATCAGCATTCTGGGATAGGGAGTCAGCCTTGTTCAACAATACGTTGGTCAAGTATCTGGACTCAATCACCGAAAGTCCTGTGGCTGCAAGTGAAGTATGTAAAGCCGCAAACCGTCTCGTGCAGGCTGCTCAGGAGGTAATTTGTCGGCATGAAGCTATACATGTTCCGAATGCCGCTTTGCGGGTGCAGTGCACTTTCAGTGCCTTCTTTCTGAGTCTCAAAGAATGGGCTGAAAGCAATTTGGTTGCTATGGAAGCGCTGGCAAATGGCCTGACGCCTCATTACGAATACGTCCAGCAGCTTATGGAGAATTATAAATCAGTGTGGCATGAAGCACAAAATGAGGAGAAGAAGTTACTGAAGCTACTTGGACTAACTACGCCCGAAATCGAAGCGATTCTGAAGCAAGCATATAATAGCTTGGACGCCGTAAAAGATGATAACTGGCAACCAGAACCATGCATTTGTGAGTGTAGCAACAGTAACAAATGATTTGAATATTGAAGCATTATAATGGGAGAGATAACTTTGAGAAATGCACGCAAGATTATGGCAGCTTGTGAGGAATTGTCTTTGCTTACAGACAAAGAGTGGAGTGTGG
>CAZWME010000733.1:0-3233 GCA_964634515.1 uncultured Pirellulales bacterium
ATTATCAGAAAAATCGACAACTTTTTCAAAACAATTCTCCTTTCCTATGTCTTCATATATTGAACTATAAACTATAAGTGGTAAGTTACCTAAGACCTTCAATTTATTGATTGCCCCCGCGTACCAGGCAAAAACCAAACGCGTCGCACCTTTCCATCACAATAACGGTAGACAAAGCCTTAATATTACCATAGTCCGCGAGCACGCGGGAAAGAATCAACTTGGCAGGAAGGAAAGAGGAGGTCCGCGGGGGACAAGTACAGTTGGTGTGAATTGTGACTTCCGCCAGAGGAACGCAACTGTCCCCAAGTGGTATTGTGGAAGAGAATCCTCCACCGTTAAGACCGGCTGAACAAAACAGCACACCGGTACGGGGCAGAGAGATTCCGGCGAAACAGCAAAACTGTGACCAATATGGAAAGTACCACCATGGTGGTACCAGTCCGGGACAAACCCAAACGATAGTTTTTTCACCCGGTGAGCAGAACTGCACAAACCCAGGCTTATCAGGGCGGACAGACATAAATTTAAGCTGCCCGGCTCATTTGTCAAGCTTTGCGGATGCTGTATCTCAGAGGTTTGGCTGACATCCGCATTTGCCTCGGTTAAAACTCGACAGACCAGAAATCCGAACCAGCGACGCCGGGGTAATTAGACGGGTTGGACAAATGAGTGAACTGGCACTGGAAATTTGTCCGGCGGCAAACATTCGATGGCTGCCCACATCCAGTACACAACTGGTACACCGGTGTCATGTCGGCATAAATACTAACAGTTGCAACAAACACACCAATAATCGCTGTGATAATTCTCCTACCATCGATCATCGACCCATCGCTCCATAAATTAGTTGACCTTATAAATAAAATAATAGGGTTTCCTCTTGATGTCAAGGAAAAAATCTCAAAAATGAGACTTATTTTTCACTTGTTTTTCACTGCTGATTTAAAAATGAGCGCCTTCACCTGTAACATCTTTGTTCGCAAGTAGTTAAAGGGATTTTAACGCAAATTTTGACGAAAAGAGTGGCTTTGTTTTCTCACCATCGCCGCACCCAAGCCGAGGAGTAACAGTGGTGAAGATACGAAAAAACAGGGGTAAAGATAAGCCCGGGATAGCGGCCCCGAAAAACTCCGCGATCAAAACAGACTGTTCTTGTGGATTATATCGAAGTTTTGGTGTAAAAGCTTACTTCTGAAGGACTTATCTGAAAACTGCCAAAATCTTATGAAATATCCGGATTAGTCTGACTCGGTCGAGCGCTGCACAAGGCAAACGATCCGTACCCCTGGATACTTTCTGCCTTTCTTTTATTCAACGGCAATCTTCAAGACGACTTTGTGGATTTCTCCGCTGCTTACCAGTGGAGCGTGGGCATCCTGTGGGAAGAAGATGACGAACGAGCCGGCCGGCACCGGTGTCCAGCTATCGGGCTGGTCCCTGAAAAACCCGATGTCCTTATCGGCGTCATAACTTGTATCGATGAACTTGCAATCAGCCGTTGGCCTGAAGCCCATCTCGTCCGTCCCGGCTATGACATATTGAATATCAATGTACTTGCGGTGAGCTTCGAGTTTCGCATCAGAGCGGCTCCGGCCGGGGCCCTTACTGATCATGCAGAACAGACGGTCGCCGTCGATTTCATACCGGTCGGCCGGCAGCTCGGCCAAACCATCCTGTCTGAGGAACGCAAAAGCTTTTTCGAACGCCGAGTGCATGCCGTAATAGTCTTCGGCATTCTGAAGTTTATCTACTATAATATGGTCTCTTTTCATTTGTACTTTGGCCTCCTTATGCCCCGAACAGGATGTGAAACCGAAAATCAAAACACAAGCAACAAAAGCAACTCCAAGACGGCGATAAATAATCATTTTATCCATAACAACAACTCTCCAAAAGCAAATAACAGCAGAGCCCTTTCGACAGGTCCGAAGTCACCTGTTTGTTCCTGCACATAACGGACCATAATACAACAAACCCGCAATTGATGCCAAAGAATTTCGTACCTCTTATCTCGCTGCACTGTTCAAGACGTACGAATCACGCCTTTGGGGGTAGGAATAGCAGAGAAAAAGTAAAAAGGCAAAATTAAAAAGGTAAAAGGTACAAGGAATTTTAGAGAATTAGAGAAATTGTTGATTGGTTAATTAGAAGAATATCAGGGCAACCACGTGGGATTGCCCCTACATTTCGGTTGATAAATGATGAATGACTATTGATAATTTTGAATGAAGATTGCCGCAGTCGCTTCGCTCCTTCGCAATGACAGCAATTTTAAATAGAATAAATGGTGGGGCAAGCCGCCACCCTACCTTGAAAAATCAAAAGTAAAAATGTAAATAGCAAAATTGAGGAAGCCCTTCGGGCGGTTATTTGAACAGATCCTTCGGCTGCGCTCAGGATGACAGTTGTGTCAGATCGCCAGTTCCGGCTACATTTAGAAAAAATGTCGGGGCAAGCCATTTTAAATGATTATTGATGCTGGGTCTTCGTACCTATGGACAAGCCCCTAAGGGGCAAGCTAAAAGACATGCGAGGATGACAATATTATTGATTATTGGAATTGAGGAGGGGATTACTTTGAAGCAGGAGATTAGTTTTGTTATACTAAGGAAAGCAAACGAACATAGTCAGCCCCTTAGATATATTCGACTAAATTAAAGGAGCAGCTATTATGAAAAGAAGCTGGATTTTGAAAATATTGGGTTTCGCCTTCGCTTGCTTCTTTGTGCCGGGTGGTTGCGCGACAAATGAAAAAACCGTAGTTCAACCTGTGGGAGTTCCACAAGAGATAAACATCACCACGACAGACGAAGTTCTATCGATAACCGTTCTGGGGATCCAAAAAGCGAAAATAATACGTGACAAAAAGGAGAAAGTCAAAGCTCCGGCCGGGACATTATTCCATGTTGTGGATGCCGATGTTGAGTGTAAATCGAACAGGTGGCGATATGGGAAAAAAACAATACGGATGGCGGATAAAGAGGGCAAGACTTATACGCTCACAGGAGAGTGGACAACATCAACATCGTACATATTCGGGCATGAGACCTTTGTCTTTGAAATTCCAGAAGATGCGCACATATCGGCCCTTCGGTTCGGGCCATTGCCACCCATAGATATACAAAGAAGAGTAGTTGTCGATATATCACAGGAGATCAGTCAAAACGAAGAAAGGCAGAAAGCTCTTGATTGGGTGGAGGCCAATACCGTGAGCAGCGATTTAGTTGCGC
>CAZWME010000734.1:0-3225 GCA_964634515.1 uncultured Pirellulales bacterium
CAATTCAAACCCAATTCAAACCCAATTTGTCGAAAGGGGAAAAATGCTGGAGTTTACCCTCGATGTTAGCTCACATGCTTTGGAGCTTACCCTCGGGTGTGCTTACCTGTTTTTCTGCCGGGGGTCGGGGGCAATACGAGATACGCTTCACGAAATACGAGATACGAATTTAGAAGTTGTTATTAAGGTATTCCGGCCTGCCGTCATCACTATCGTAGATTGTCTTATCTTCTTCTGCCTCAGCATCAATCCTGACTCGCTCGATATGCTCGGCCCTTTTCGTATTACTGTCAATTGTCGCTAAAATTGCACTGATTTTCACATCGCCCGTCGCAATTTCAAATGGAAACGGCATCTGCGTCCTGAAAGATTTTAATACGTTCTCAACGCTCCTACCAAGCACCGAATCATGCGCCCCGGTCATCCCGATATCCGTGATATACGCGGTCCCTTTGGAAAGAATTTTCTCATCGGCGGTTACAACGTGGGTGTGGGTGCCGAAGCATAAGCTCGCCCTGCCGTCGAGATGATAACCCATAGCTATTTTTTCACTCGTCGCCTCGGCGTGAAAGTCAACGACTATAATATCCGCCTCCCGCTCGAGCTGCGGCAGAATCCTGTCAATAGCATTATAAGGGCAGTCGGCCCCCTTCATAAAAAGCCGCCCTATCAAAGCAACCACAGCCACCGTCGGCCCCTTGGCCGTCTTATAAAGGGCAACCCCCTTGCCGGCCGCATGCTGGGACATATTCGCAGGCCGAACAATATTATCGCATGTTTCAAGGGTGTGGATTATCTCTCTTTTACGGTAAGTATGGTCGCCCAACGTAATCAGATTTACACCGTACCGCAGCAGCTTTTTGTAGATTTGCGGCGTCAGCCCCGAGCCACCCGCCGCGTTCTCGGCATTGGCTATTACGCAGTCAATATCCCTCTCTCTAACAACTGCCTTCAGCCGGTCCGCGACAATACGCCTGCCCGGCCTGCCTACTATATCACCGATACAAAGAATGTTTACTTTCATAATACGTTACTTTGCATATTCCACACAGCGAACCTCACGCAGCAGCGTCACCTGAATCTCGCCGGGATATGTCATCTCACCTTCGACCTTCTTGGCAATATCTCGTGCAACTTTCATAGCAGCCTCATCGTCCACCTGCTCGGCGTTCACGATAACACGAATTTCCCTGCCGGCCTGGATTGCGTATGCGTTCTCTACGCCCTTAAAGCCTCCGGCTATCTCTTCGAGTTTTTCAAGCCGTTTAATATATCTTTCGAGCGTTTCTCGTCTGGCTCCAGGACGCGAAGCGCTTACTGCATCCGCCGCCGCAACCAGCGGTGTATAAGGATTATCCGCCGGAACGTCACCGTGATGACCAGCTACCGCATTGAGAACAATAGGCGATTCATTAAACCGCTTGAGATAATTTGTTCCGATAACCGGATGACTACCTTCAACTTCGTGGTCGATGGCCTTACCGATATCGTGCAACAATCCCGCCCGCCTTGCTATCGTCCCGTCCAGTCCGAGTTCTTCCGCCATCACCTGCGAAAGAAATGCAACTTCAACGCTGTGGCGAAGAACATTCTGGCCGTAGCTTGTCCTATAGCTCAGCGCCCCTATCAAACTAAGCACTTTATTACTCAATCCTCTTACGTTCGTCTCTACCGCCGCATCCTTACCAATCTGCAGGAGCTTGTGGTTGACATCTTTTTTAGTTTGTGCAACAAGCTCCTCGATCCGTGATGGGTGGATCCTGCCATCTTGGATAAGCCGTTCCATTGAAAGCCGGGCGACCTCGCGCCTTACGGGGCTAAAGCCGCTGACCACAATCATTCCCGGTGTGTCATCGACAATCACGTCAACGCCGGTGGCTTTTTCAAAGGCACGAATGTTGCGGCCCTCCCTGCCGATAATTCTGCCTTTCATATCGTCGTTGGGAATCTCAACGGTCGAGACAGTTACCTCGCAGGTCTGCTCAGCGGCATAGCGTTGAATGGCGGTGCTGATTACCTCCCGGCTTTTTTCGTTGGCGGTTTCAACAGATTCCTCGACCTTTCTCTGAATTAAAGCCGACATTTCATGCTCGCATTCGTCTTCGAGGCGTTTTAAGAGCAGATCCTTGGCCTCCGCAATGTCCATCGCGGTGATTTTGAGCAGTTGATTCTTCTGCTGAGCCAGGAGAACGGAAAGCTGTTTTTCTTTCAGATTAATATTGTGCAGCCTTCTATCGCTGTCCTGCTGCTGCTTTTTCAACGCTTTTTCCTTCTGCTGGTTTATCTCCGTCTGGCGTTCAACCGAATCCTCTCGCTTGGAGAGTCTCATTTCCGCCTCGTGCAGCTCGGCACGAGCTTTATTGGCCTGATTTGTAAATTCCTCTTTTTTCTTGATAGCCTCTGCGGCCGCATCTATCCGAGCGGATTTAAGTATGTTCTCGGCCTCCCTTTCAGCGCCGTCAAGCTGCCGCTGAAGGTCATGCTCGAATGTCTTGGACTTCGCCCGGGCAATCATCTGGTAAACAATGGCGATCAGAGAACCACCCAAAAGAAGGCCGATAACCAGTGAACTGATCACTGTTAATGCGCTGCCCATTTGCATTAGTATATCCATAATTCCCACCTTTCCTTTGCACTTTTCATAGAGTTACAAAACAAAGTCCCAAAGGGTAAATTGCGGGTATCGCGGCGGGAAAGCCTCAAAGAAATGACTGTGAATTACGAAATCCTATTTTCTTTAGCGCATTATCAGCTACCAAATGCCAAAATATCTCCCAATTGAGGCAGTTTGGTTAAAATTAGAAGGTTTCTGTGTATGAAATTGGCTGATTTATGCTCAATACCAACACTCCCTTGTAGGTACGCGAATGCTTTTGTATGCAGATTTCGTTTCACTTTTAATTTACCTTACAGCGCCAGTCTCGAAGTCGTAGAATCAGTTTTTCTTGCCTTATCTGTAACAGGCGCTAAAAGTTTCTTTGTTAACTTAACCACCATTTAAGAAAGGCTTACAAGCCTTCCTTTTTTGTCCCTTTACATAGTAGTAATCGTCATTGTTGTTACAAGCGGGACTACCCACAACCTTGTTCGTCCAAAGTTGTTTAATACTTTATGTTAAAGCATATTTATAGGCCGGTCAAGGGAAAAAATCTCGAATTATCTAAATTCTCAGCCCCAAATCAACCGCTCTGAATGATTAATGATGACTGATTATTCGTTATTTAG
>CAZWME010000735.1:0-3220 GCA_964634515.1 uncultured Pirellulales bacterium
CCAGTTCCGGCTGCTCCTGCACGATATCGCTTAATTTCTTTTCGAATTCATCACTGACAAGGCGAAGGTCGTCAAACTTGACCTGAAGCTCCAACATACCCACCAGCCGTCTTGTTACTGCTTCTATGCACTTTGGATTACTGCCCTGGACATAAGCGGGAATCGTGGCCATGAAAGAGACCATCCTCATGCCTCGTTTTCTGCAATTTGCCGTAAGATGAGTAACGATACTGGCGGGTCCTTCGTAGTTGGTGAATTTAACACCGTAATGCCGAAAGGTTTCTTTAAGTTCGGTATCCGAAACGGAACAGAAAAGTCTCGGCTCGCGAGTGTGCGGCACAAGACCGGCAACACTGCCTATGAAATATATCATTTCGACGCCGAACTGCTCGCATAACGAGAAGACGCATTCAGCAAATTCTTTCCATTGCAAATTTGGCTCTTTGCCCGAAAACAGTATAAGGTCATTCTCCTCGCTGCAATAAAAGGCATCCGCAGGAGTTTCATAGGATTTAATCAGTCCTTCTTTTATCTGCGTGTGGGGCCGAAATAATGCAGTCATTTCCATCGGACCCGGGAAACTATATAGATAGAACCCTTCCGGCTCGACCTCGGCAAACTTCTGGGCTCCAAGCTTTTCGATAAGGCACTTTACCGTTCCCGTTGAGACATCACCGCCGTCCATCCACCCGGAAAAGCCCAATAATAACCGAGGGCTTTTCAAATTCGGCCTTTTGTAGATTTTTAGTTTTCCGGATGCCATTATTCACCTTAAGAAGTTTCACGATAAAAAAACCTTTTTATCATTAATTGGCAAGTCAATCCAGTTAAATTTATAAAATAGCGAAAGTTCAAAAAATAAGGTTGTTTTGGTGGAAAGAACAACAGCAATAGGATATAAAAAAGCAAAAGTAAAGAAAGGATAAAATAAATAATACGAAATTAGGACGACAATTTATGACGGCTTCGGTGACAGAAATAACAGGATTGGGTGATTGGTTGACAAAAACTATCAACTACGAAATTATCAAGGGAAATGCAATTTGGCGGTTCGGACTTGTTTTGCTGGTAGTGCTGGCGGCAATGGCAGCAGGACGAATCATCCAGTTTGCCGTTAGCAGTTATGTCGGGCGACGAGCACAAAAGAAGGGCGAAGGTCCTCTAACACTGCTGCTAAAATCGCTGGTAAATCCCATCTATGTAGCAGTATTTGCAGCCGGCATAATGTTCGCAAAGATTCCTTTGTTCTTCAATGATGAAAAAGGCATTCACCTCGCTATCAGCACAGGATGGACAAAGATAGCACGAGTGATATTGGCCATTGCAGCAGCTTACGGACTTTACCGGCTTGTGGATGTCATCGAATACTATCTGAATCGCCTCGTCGGCAAAACAGAAACAACGCTTGATGATATGCTCGTACCAATCGTACGCAAGGCCTTGAGATTAACAATTGCAATTATCGCGATTCTGCTGATCAGCGAGAATATCTTAGGGACGAACGTCAAGTCTCTTCTGCTTAGTGCCGGTGTTGGTGGCATTGCTGTCGCTCTTGCGGCCAAAGATACGATAGCCAACTTTTTCGGCTCTATTACTATATTTGCGGACAGGCCATTTCAAATGGGAGAGCTTGTAAAGATTGGCGAGCATCAGGGACCGGTCGAGGAAGTCGGCTTTAGAAGCACGCGCATACGAACACTACAGGGCCATCTTGTAACCATTCCTAACAGCGTGATCACAACATCGAGCGTAGAAAACATCGGCAGACGACCCTTTATTCGCAGGACCTCGAATATCACCATTACTTACGATTCCGGTCATACCAAGGCCAAAATGGCAGTGGAAATTATAAAAGAGGTTCTTGCCGGCGTGCAGGAGATCAATACAAACGCTGAGACTCCACCAAGGGTATATTTCAGTGATTTTAATGACTGGTCTTTGAATATTTATATGAGTTATTGGGTCAAGCCTGCCGACTACTGGCTTTACCACAAGGTCAATGAACAGGTAAACCTTGAGATTATGAAGCGATTCGAAGCCGAGCAAATCGAGTTTGCCTTCCCAAGTCAAACGCTTTATGTAAAAAAAGACTGATTGGTTATAATGTGTTTGGCATTCTCGTTTAAGACAAAGCGAGGCCTGCAAAACAGGCCTCACAATCTCATTTGTTCTATTATATATGACTTCGCTCCGTTGTATGAACGGTTCCGAATCATAAATTCAGCACTTATTTTTCAGCAGCCTTTTTCTCTACTCTGGTAAGAGAGACCTTCGGCTTTTCAAATCTGGTTTCTTCCAGTGCCTCCTGCTCATCCAACGATAAAACCGGCTCCTGGCCGACAATCCACGGTGTTATAAAAACAACAAGCTCAGTAACGGCCGTATCTTCACCATCGAATCTGAACAATCCACCCACAAGAGGTAAATCCCCAAGCAATGGAACTTTGTTATTTTCTTTGCTGACATCCTTTTTTCGCATACCACCCAAAACAACAGTTTGGCCGTTCTTGATTAATGCTACTGTATTAACCTTGCGTGTATCAACAACTGGCACATCTGTCGTAGAAAGTGTTACTCGCTCGACAAAAACATTAAATTCCGGCATGATATCTAATCTCACCATACCTTCCCTTGTAACATGCGGTGTGACCGTAAGCTTAACACCCACTTCCTTAAATTTAACTGTTTCCGTGATAGTACCTCCCGAGATCGTTCGTTCCACATAGGGATGTTCGGTTATGATATCGAAAAGAGCCTCTTCATTATCGAGCACCATTATCCTCGGATTTGCGAGAAGTTTTGCTTCTGTAATTTCCTTCTTGGCATGTAAAGTCGCATCTATATCAATATTGGAATTTAGCCATCCAAAACGTAGCCCCCCTATCATACTAGGGGCAGTTTTGTTTGTTGGGGCGTAAAACTGACCTGAGATAAATGGATTGGTTATACTTTTAACATACGTATCGGCACCCGACTTCTCAACGGTTATGTCGCCATTTGCCGCAAGGCCGGAGACGTAGTTGGTTCTTCTGCCCGCCGACCATTGAACGCCAAGATCGAGCTTGTCCCGGCTGGTTATATCGTAGATTCTTGCCTCTACTAATATCTGCGGAGTAATCCGGTCAATCTTCTCCAGCAGGTCGGTTATCTCTGTGATTTTGCTCTCAGTATCAGTTACGATTATATGACTGGTGCCCTTGATGGAAGATACCGAGCCCTG
>CAZWME010000736.1:0-3219 GCA_964634515.1 uncultured Pirellulales bacterium
TAGCTCTCTATATCGTCAATGATAAGGAAGTTGGCCGTAGTGAAGCTCCATAATGGGCCTGTCCACGGGCTGTCAGCGTTAGCGCTGTTGGCCTCGTCAATCCTCCAATAGTAGGTGGTGTTCCACTCAAGCTGTACGGGGTCATAGCTTTCAGAGCCAAGGTCCCGGGTACCTTTGTACTCGGGAGAACTTGTATCTGCGTTTTTCACAGCTTCTTTATCTGTGCCGATATAGACCTGATGTGAAGTAGCATAAACTCCCGGCACCCAGGTAAGAGCGGGCGTCTGTGTTATATCCACAGCGCCGTTAGCCGGTGTAGGGCTCCCGACACCACCTTCGGTAGTGAAGCTCCAGACATCGCCTTTATGCGTTTCGACAATATCAAATTCATCGACACGCCAGTAGTAAGTCTTACTTAATTCAAGCGGACCGGGTGTATAAATCGCGGTTCCCTGAGTAAGACCGCCTGTTGCATTACTGACCTCGTCGAAATTGTCACCGAAATATACGGTGTGAAGTTTCGCACCGAAACCCTCCGTCCAGCTAAGCTCAGTATTGACATCTATAGAATCAGCCCCATCAGCCGGGATTGGGAAGTAAGCCGTCTTAGGAGGAACATTAAAACTCCAGACATTACCTTTCCAGGGGCTGTTCGGTTCGATATCGTTAACCTCATCGATTCGCCAGTAGTAAGTTGCCCCCGGAACAAGGCCATCCGGATATGCAAATCCGGGAAAGCCGACAATTATGAACGTTAAGTTCTGGTTGCCCAGAAACGTGCCTTCAGCTCCATCGTTCACATCATCAAAAATTTCGCCAAAATATACATCGTGCGAGTGAGCAAAATCTCCCGGCCGCCAGCTAAGGTTTACCCACGTATCCGGATATAGTGAACCATCAGCCGGATCCGGAGCAAAGGCATTCGGAAATCTTTCACCACCCTGCATGACAATCTGAATTTCTTCTACCGTCAGTGGCTTGTCATAAATACGTACCTCATCGAGTGATCCGTGGAAAGTTCTCCCCTCATCAGGGTGGCTAACTCCGATATAGACCGGGGCATCGACATCCGGACCTATTGAGAATGCTTTGGGACCCACTTCATCGACGCCGTTGACATAGACTGTGGCAGAGCTTCCGTCAAACGTAACGGCCAGGTGAACCCATTCATTTTTAGGCATAATGGAGAAAGGGGTCGACCCGGAAGAGCTGTTGTCAGACGAGATATTGCCTTGATACGAAAGACCCAATCTGTCAATTTCAGCGGGATTCGGAATGGCTCCCCACAATTCGATCTGGAACATCATAGTATCTGCGCCCCATCCGACTGACTTGGTGAGAAAATGCATATAGGTTCCTGTTCCATCCCAGTACGCCCAGAGAGCAACGGTGAATTGTCCCGTCCCATTTGTAGGGTCGAAGATTCCACAGTCAACTCCCACACACACGTCCGGATTGAATGCAAGAGCACCGCCAAAGCCGTCCGGGCCTACTACCCATTCCGGGGTTCCAATAAGCGTCCCATGGTGGTCATTGCCGGAACTGTCATTGGCGGTGTCTCCCGAACCCTCATTAAATCTCCACCAGCCAACAAGCTCTGCTTTAGTCGTGCTCGTAAGAGCCATGCTCAGCACTAAAACTAAAGAAACCAAATAAATCAATTTCTTGGACATAACAATCCTCCTTAAAAAAACCGGCTATCAATTGAAATATAGGAATCTCTTCACGTGCAAAGAACTTAGTCTCCCTTCCAACTCTGCGCTTCACGTAATGTAATGCACAATAATTCCTCCTCTATTCGGCAAACAACAGGGATTGAACCTGCACGAAGACCAAAAACCACAGATCAGCAACAGCGCAGGAACACTTTACCATCTATATTCCTACCAAATTAGCCACCGTCTCGTCAAGAATAATCTCTGCGATTATGCATCACAACGCACCTTTTCCGTCAATTCGCTCACGACCGGTTCGATATTCATTCCCTTAACTTAAAGTGCATATACTGTCGATATGTTCATAATTTATTTGTTAATGTACTTTTACATCTCTCACTGAAAAAAATTTCTCCCCTCACAAGCGAAAACCCTTGCCCCCCGGCATCTCAAATTCACCCAAATCACATCCGTTTTCTTATGCTCAGTGATTGTTTGGCTATTACTATATATGGTATATTGCCTAATTTGTCTGCATAGTCCCATATTGCCGAGTCCGTCGTTAAAATGGGTCTTCTAAAAAAGCCCGTTTTTAACATTGTTACGGTTTACTTTGCTTTGTATTAATGTAAATTTTGCCCTTCACAAAAGTTAGCCTGACACCAAACTTTTCTAAAGTTTTCAGGCCTTTGTTGTCGATACCAGTATTAGTAGGTTATTTTGGGCCTCCTAAGGGATTAAGGGGATACACAATATATAGTGGTTATAAGCTTTGAGGGGGGAAAAGGATATTTTCGCCTCGAAGCTTGTCATGCAAGGTAGTCTGAATGTCCGATTTCGATTCCAGCAGCCGTTTTAAGGGCCAAAATCGCCAAGTGGATACTGTCGACGATAGCCTTGCTCCGGATAAGGATTTTATTATGGAGCAGATTCTTGAAAATCTAAACACTACTCCTATTGGCAAAGTGTTGAAAAAAATAGCTTCGCTGCCGGATGGAAGAAAAGAGAAAGTTCTTGATGTCCGACAGCAGCTTACAGAAGGTAAATACGAACTCAATGAATATCTGGACGTCGCTCTCGATAAGGTTCTCGAAGACCTTACCGCATAAATGAAGGGGTGCTTTGCACCAGGTTTGATAAGGCAATCGGATAGTAATTGAATCTCAAGAGGTGACTTGTCGGCAGTGCGTTTGTACTCGGTTTATTCTTTTCTTTGAATTACCAGTTTTGTTATTTACTGCAAAACGGATTTCCTTGTTACTACGAGACTATTTCAGGAACCTCATCGTCCGGATCATCCAGCTCGACCGGCTTGTAGCCGGGCTTTTTTGATTTCTCCATCTCTTCTTTGAAAGCGGCAGAAACTCTTTCCTGAATTCTTTTTCTGCATTCGGCATTTATCGGATGTGCGATATCGGCGTGCAGTTTCATTCTGCCTTTGAAATCCTTTTTGGCCCTGTTGTCCTGAAGGGCTCCTCCACAGTTATTACAGTACCTGGCTCTAAGATGGTTTTTGCCTCCGCACTTTTCACAATGGTCGCTCATTTTCCTGGATGGCATGGCG
>CAZWME010000737.1:0-3217 GCA_964634515.1 uncultured Pirellulales bacterium
ACAACTCGCTTGTCCGTCAGGAATGGGCTCGTCCTCAGCTCATCGAGGACCTCTGAGGCCAGGACCGAAGAGGCCTCGGCGTCAAAAAGCCCTGTTGCCCTTTGTGACGGGTCAAGGAGCTTATCCAAAAGCTTCCGGCAATGAGCGTTGACGAGCGATTCTTCTTTGCCGGCAATTACGTAAATCAACTCATCCATGAAAACTCAAATATCAAAATGTGTTGAAATGTCACTTCGATTTGCGTCTTTTTTTACTGTTTTTCTTTTTGGCTTCGGGTTTCGTTGCGGCTTTGGGCTTTGCCTGCGGTTTCTTATTATTGCCGGAGCTGTCTTTGCCGTTATTCGCATCTTCGGCAATTATCTTTTCGGCTGCGACGAGTTTGTCACCGGGCTTGAGCTTGATTAAACGCACACCCTGAGTATTTCTGCCAATCGAACGTATTTGGTCAAGTCCGGTGCGGATAATCATTCCGGTGGCCGTTATCATCATTAAATCATCCTTGTTATGGACGGCTTTGAGTGCAACCACCTTGCCGTTTCGGGCGGATGTTTTTATATTTTTCAAGCCAACTCCACCTCGGCTCTGCGGTCGGTAATTCTCAAGCCCCGTTCGCTTGCCGTATCCGTTTTCGCAAAGTGTAAACAAAGCGGCTTTTTCTTCGACAATCACCATACCGACCACAGCGTCTCCGGTTCGCAGCTTAACCCCTATGACACCTCGCGATACCCGGCCCATTGATCGAACCTGACTTTCATCAAATCTTATCGTCATGCCGTCACGCGTCCCAAGTACAATATCGTCATCTCCCGTGGTTAGTGCAACGTCGATTAAATCATCGGTTGGGTCGAGATTTATGGCAATTACACCGGACTGTCTCGGATTGCCGTAAGCGGACAGTCTCGTCTTTTTTACAATACCGTTTTTTGTTGCCATAACGAGCTGCCGCTGTTTTGCACCCTCCTGTTCATCGTTGTCGAAACTGCTGACGTTAATTATCGAGGTGATTTTTTGGGTTCCCAGATTCAGCAGGTTGACAATGTTTCTGCCTTTACTCTGCCTGGACATACTCGGGATATCATAGACTTTAAGCCAATAGCACTTGCCGCGATTCGTGAAGATAAGCAGATAATCATGCGTGGAGGCGACGAACAGGTGCTCAATAAAATCCCCTTCTTTTGTAACCGAGCCGATGATTCCTCTGCCGCCTCTGCCCTGCTTTCGGTATGTATCGATCGGCAGCCGCTTAACGTATCCGCTGTGGCTGACCGTAACGATAACTTCCTCTTCGGCAATGAGGTCCTCCATATCAAGCTGCTCGACCCTGGCCGCGATTTTTGTCCGCCTGGCATCGCCGTATTTTTCCTTTATTTCGTAGATATCTTCCCGAATGATATCCAGCAAAATCTCCTCACTTGCCAATACCGCCTCGTAACCCTCTATTTTTTCTGTAAGCTCAGCATACTCCTTTGCCAGCTTTTCCATCTCGAGGCCGGTCAGTCTTTGCAACTGCATTGTCAAAATCGCATCGGCCTGCGGGCCTGTGAGGAAATGCTTGCCTTTACTTTTTTCCGCAATGAAAGCCTTCGGAAGGATTTTCTTCAGGGTAGCGACCTCAGCCAACTGCAATGGCTTTTTCATAAGGTTCAATTTTGCAGTCGGGGTATCGGGTGACTTTTTGATCAATTCGATAATTTCATCAATATCACTAACGGCTAAGATAAGACCTTCGAGAATGTGTGCCCTGTTCCTGCATCTTTTCAACAGGAATCTGGTTCGTCTGCGGATAACGATCTTGCGGTGGTTAATGAAGCAATCGAGCATTTCACGTATATTGAGGGTTTCAGGCCTGTTATCAACCAGTGCAATATTGGCGATAGCAAAAGTGCTCTGCAGAGAAGTGTAGCGGTACAGTTTGTTCAGTGCGATTTCGACATCGGCGTCTCTTTTCAGGTCCACAACAATCCGCAGTCCGTGACGGTCTGATTCGTCCCTGATGTCGGCCACTTCCGGAATCGTATTATTGTGGACACAATCGGCTATCTTCGAGACAATAGTGGTCTTGACGACCATATAGGGTATTTCGGTTACTACTATCCTGTCCCTGCCTCTTTTGGTTGTTTCGACATCTACTTTTCCCCTGACCGTCAAATGGCCTCGACCGGTCGTGTATGCATCGATGATACCTTTTCTGCCGCAAATAATTCCACCTGTTGGAAAATCCGGTCCGGGCAGACACTCGATAATGTCTTTGAATCCGCAATTTGGGTCATCAATGACTAAAAGCAGGGCGTCACAGATCTCGTTTATATTGTGAGGCGGGATATTAGTGGCCATTCCTACCGCGATTCCCGTAGAGCCGTTGACTAAAAGGTTCGGGAATTTTGAAGGCAGGACTGTCGGCTCCTCGCGGGTCTCGTCATAGTTCGGTACGAAATCAACGCTGTCCAGCTTAATATCTTCGAGTATGTCCACAGCCGGCGCCGCCATTCTTGCCTCGGTATATCTCATAGCCGCCGGCGGGTCCGAATCGATACTTCCGAAGTTGCCCTGCGGGTCAATCAACGGATACCGCATATTCCAGTCCTGGCCTAAACGGACTAATGTCCCGTATGTGGCCTGGTCGCCGTGCGGGTGATAGTTACCGCCGGTATCACCGACGATTTTGGCGCACTTACGGTGTTTGCTTCTCGGCCCGAGGTTCAAATCGTTCATCGCAACCAGTATTCGCCTTTGTGAAGGCTTCAAGCCATCACGAACGTCCGGCAAAGCACGCGAGACTATTACGCTCATCGCGTAGTTCAGGTATGAATTCTTCAACTCATCGAGGATATGCATATCCTCGAATTGCTCCTGTGGTTTTTGGACTTCCGTCATAAGTTCTCTGCTATTTTTAGTGCTAAATCTTGTTCGCAGATAGATTACCTGCGACCGGACAAAAAGTCAAGAAATACTGATGATTAAAATTGTCCAATGATGGTGATTTTTTTTGAGGTTAGACACAAAATGCCGGTTATCAAATCACTTTTCGCTTTATCGATACTGGACGAGAAAAGGTTTTGGGCTAATATCAGGTCAGGAATTTCAGGATGATGTTTTTATAATATTCTACCGCTTTTTCAATGTCGGTGATTTCGATATATTCATCCGGCTTATGACAAAGTTGTGGTTTGCCCGGTCCAAAAATTAGTACAGGTGCGTCCAATGAAGCAAAATAAGG
>CAZWME010000738.1:0-3213 GCA_964634515.1 uncultured Pirellulales bacterium
AAGGGTGCTGATGCTTTTGCGCGCGAAGTTGCTTTAGAAAAAGGATTGAAATATAATCGAATTTATTGGCCTAATTATCAGGTCAGAGCCGAAAGGAATCGCTTTCCAAGGAACAATTCTTGTCATAAGCAAATCAAGTAATGATAGTTGGGAATTCTTTCAGACTGTGTCCCGACATATTTTTACATTCTAAAGATGCTTAGGGTGCTTTTTTCAAGGAGGATAAGTTAACGAATGGAAAATACACAAGTGGAAGAATTAGGGCAATCGACCACCAAACACTTACATTCAGCAATAATGTCCTTGCTGCGAGACTTTCATTTATCCTGGAAAGTGGATGGAATCATAATCTATAATATATCGGGAGTCAGGAGAGACGATAATTTGCCTGTTTTGTGAGGCTTCTTAAAATCAGAGTATCCCCACACATGGGCCATTGGATTTATTTGAATATCTTTTTACTGTCTTCCTGGTTCATCTTTAAAATTTTCATACTCTTCAGTGAAAAAGGGGGTGATTTTGCCTCAGAAAAAAGTGGATTTTTGATTGTTTAGTGGATATTATCGTGCGGATTTAAATGCTTCACAGGCTCCAGTATTATTGCTTTTTTTGAGCTTAAAGGGATGTTACTACGCCCCACGGGGGCGGAGTCTATATTGACGATAGTATTAGAAGTTTATTTCCAGCAAACTAATGCCCAAGAACGAATCAATAATCCGGCCTTTGACTGAGCAATCACCTCGAAAGCTACTGAGGGATTTTTGACTAATATTAGCAAATAAATTAGTGGATTTACAGTTGATTAATAAGAAGAAAAGTCTCAGCAGTCAGGCAATGTGGTATTTCTTAGGGCGTACTTCTTCGATATGTATTACTTTTCTGGTTACAATAGTTCTGATCCGGATTTTTTCCAAGAATGATTTTGGGATTTATCGCCAAGCACTGTTGATTTATTTCTTACTTGAGCGCACCCTGCAGCTTGGGATTCGTCATTCTCTTTTTTACTTTTTAGTACATAACCGAGAAAAACAAGCCAATTATGTAATGAACACGATGGTGGTTTTCTCATGCATGGGTATTCTAAGCCTGATAGCTCTCTGGACTTTCAAAGGAGCTATTGCAACCTTTCTTAACTCACCGGAACTGGAAATCCTTCTCCCGCTAATTGGTGTTTATGTGTTTATGATGCTTGTAGCCAGCCCATTCGAAACAATTTTGATAGTGAAAACCAAGGCAGAGGGTGCTTCGGTTGTAGCATTTCTGACAGAAACCATTCGTGGGCTTTGCATAATTGGGTTAGTCCTGATTTTCGGCACTGTTTTCTGGTGCATGATAGGATTGATTGTCTATTCTAGTATCCGCTGTGCGGCTTATCTTTTCTACGTAGCCAAAACTTATGGAACAAGGCTTAATAAGGACAATCTCATTACGTTTCGGAAACAGTTTGCTTATTCTGCTCCCATGGGCGTGTCAGGTTTAGTTGGCACAACCAGCAAACGGCTGGAACAATTCGTTGTTTCAGCTTTTTTCAGTCCGTCTGTTTTTGCTACATACGCCATCGGGTGTACTCAAATTCCTTTGATAAATACCCTTTTTTTTACCGTTGGAGAAGTGGTGATGCCACGAATGGTAGAACATTTGAAAGCAGATGAGAAGGAAGACTTTGGCGCAGGCTCATTGTTAAGCTGTCATTTGTTGGCGTGGGCAGCTTCTTTCTTTTGCAGATTGTTGCGAATGATTTGATTGTTCTGATATATACCGATGGTTTTGCATCGAGTGTTCCTGTCTTTCGAATTACACTGTTGTTAATACTTAGTAACATGATAAGATATGGTTTGGTTCTGCGTTCACTTGGATACACTCGTGATATTCTGGTTGCGAATCTGATTGCATTTTTCACAGCGGTGACATTAATTTATCCAATGGTTCGATATTTCGGTATCATCGGGGCGGCTGTGGCAGCGGTGTCGGTTTTCAATGCCAACGCTTTATCTCAGTTAATTTTTTCTGCGAGAAGGCTTGAAATAAAATTTATTAAACTATTCCCGCTGGTTACGCTGTTTAAATTCACCTGTATTGGCAGCAGTATATTCATAATCCTTTATTTTTTACAAGGAATAATACAGGTTAAACTTGTGAGAATAGTTTTTTCTACCAGCCTGTTTTCGGCGTTTTATGTTTTGCTCTGCTATAAAACAAAGACGTTTAATATTTTTCATGAAGAGCTTTTCAGGGGTCTTGTTATTAAACTAAATGCTATTAAATTTAGATTGTTTGATAGCGGAAAAAGTACACAGAACACAGAGCTATAGATGATTATTTAGATGTCATATGTGGTTTGCGGTAATTATTATACCAGTAAACCATTTACATTAGGAGAGTCATATGCTGAGAGTTGGTATAAATGGATTTGGCAGGATAGGCCGCTCAGTTGCCAGGATAAATCTTATTAAGAAATATTTTAATCTGGTTGCCATAAATGACATTAATCAGAGCAATGAGAATCTTGCCTATTTGCTTCAATATGATTCAACGTACGGTAGATTGCACCAGAAAGTTACCGCGACGGATGATACTATTGAGGTTGAAAATGAGGATGATATTTTTATTTATCATGAAAAGCTAATCAGGGATGTGCCATGGGAAGAGCAAGATGTGAAACTTGTTATTGATGCTTCCGGGGTATATGAAAATCTAAACTATTCTAAAGAATTAAAAGACAAGGGGGTAAAAAATCACATTGTTACTCATTCACCTGACAATGTTGATAAAACGATAATCATCGGTATAAATGAAAGTGAGTTGGAGCCCGAGAAACATTTTGCAATTTCAAGCAGTATTTGTGATGCGAATGCCATTGCAAATGCTCTAAGTATATTGAATGAAGGATATGGAGTTAGCCATGGTTTTGTAACAACTCTTCACCCATGGTTACAATACCAGAACATCCTGGATGGTCCTTCACGTTCTTATGCGTATCCAGGAGCAATTTATGAAAACTTTGCTCTTGGTAGAGCCTCGTCCAATTCTCTAATACCAAAGACCACCTCATGCATAAAAGCTTCTGAGAAAGTCTTGAATTTTCTAAATGGTAAGTTTCAAGCGTTCTCTTATAGGGTACCGACCCCAATTGTATCTTCGGCTGATATATCCGTTAAACTGAATAGGGCCACCAGCAGGGATAAGGTTATAAAGTTATTTAAACAGAAAGAA
>CAZWME010000739.1:0-3200 GCA_964634515.1 uncultured Pirellulales bacterium
TTCGACGCCATGCATGCTCCAGGGTTTAATTGCCTCAAGAGGCCCCATAAACATTTCGTAAAGCCGCATCGAATCGGCGCCATAATCTACAATAACCTTATCCGGGTTGACTACATTACCGCGGGACTTGCTCATCTTCTGTCCGTCCTCGCCTAAAATCATTCCCTGATTGATGAGCTTTTTGAATGGTTCTTTCGTGCCGACATAACCCAGGTCATAAAGAAGTTTGTGCCAGAATCGCGAATACAAAAGGTGCAGGACGGCATGTTCGGCCCCTCCGATATACAAATCTACTCCTGTATCACCCATCCAGTATTTTTCCTTTTCCGGATTCCAGCCCTGTTGGTTATTATCCGGGTCAAGATACCTGAGATAGTACCAGCAACTACCGGCCCATTGCGGCATTGTATTTGTTTCGCGTTTTGCTTTTGAGCCATCGGGTAGTGTTACATTTACCCAGCCTTCAACACTTGCCAGCGGCGGTTCACCTGTACCGGTGGGTTTATAATCCTTGACTACGGGCAGTTCCAGAGGAAGTTCTTCTTCCGAAAGTCCTACGATGCTCCCGTTTTCAGTATGTAATATCGGAAACGGCTCACCCCAGTAACGCTGCCTGCTGAAAAGCCAGTCACGCAGCTTATAATTAACAGCTTTTTTCCCCTGGCCTTTCTTTGCGAGCCAGTCTGTGATTTGCTCCTTAAATTCAGATGTACTCAGACCATCGAATTGGCCGCTGTTAATCGCCCTGCCGTCGCCGACAAAGCACAACTTTCCCTGTCTAACCAGTTCAGCTTGTTCACTGTCCTGTGGCTCAACAACCGGGATAATCGGCAGTTCGAACTTTGTCGCGAATTCATAATCTCTCTCATCATGAGCGGGGACGGCCATAATTGCGCCCGTTCCGTAGCTTATCAGAACATAATCACTAATCCAGATGGGAATCTTTTCGCCATTAACCGGATTGATTGCATAAGCGCCGGTAAAAACTCCGGTTTTTTCTTTTGCTAAATCAGTACGATCAAGGTCGCTTTTCCGGGCCGCCTGCTCACGATATTCTTTAACTTCTTCTTTATGGTCATCGGTTGTAATAATATCCACCGCTTCAAGCTCTGGGGCGAACACCATATAAGTAGCACCGAAAAGTGTATCCGGACGGGTCGTAAACACCCAGAGGTCCCAGTCACAATTTTCTATTTCAAATTTAACTTCGGCACCAATGCTTTTACCTACCCAGTCCTGTTGCAGTTTTTTAATAGAATCCGGCCAGTCAACTTCAGCTAAATCTTCAAGCAGTCTTTCGGCGTATTTTGTTATTCGCAGCATCCATTGCCGCATCGGCCTTCTGATTACCGGATGATCGCCGCGTTCACTCAGCCCGCCTATAACTTCCTCATTGGCTAAAACCGTCCCGAGCTCAGGGCACCAGTTGACCGGAACCTCTGCCTCATACGCCAAACGATGTTCCTCAATGTATTCTTGTTTTTCTTGTTCACACAATCCTTCCGGAATATGCAGCTCTTCGATTGGTTTGGCTTTTTGTTCGGTCTCGTCGAAATAACTGTTAAAGAATTTCAGGAAAATCCACTGTGTCCACTTGTAGTAATTCGGGTCGGTAGTGTTGACTTCCCTGTCCCAGTCATAACTGAAACCGAGGGATTTAATCTGCTTACGGATATTATCTACGTTCTTTTGTGTCGTTTCTTTGGGAGCGGTTCCTGTGTTAACGGCATATTGTTCGGCAGGCAGGCCGAAGGCGTCCCAACCCATAGGATGCAGGACATTGAACCCTTTCATTCGTTTATACCGAGCGACTATATCACTGGCTGTATAACCTTCCGGATGGCCGACATGCAGACCCTGGCCGCTGGGATAGGGAAACATATCAAGCACATAATATTTGCACCTGGAGTCATCGCAGTCATGCGCTTTGAATGTTTTATGTTCTTGCCAGAAGTCCTGCCACTTCTTTTCAATTTCGCCGAATTTATAAAGACCCTTCTTTGAATACATCTGTATTTACTGCTCCTTATCAATGAAAAAACAATCTTTTCTTACACAATAAAATAAATATCCGTGAAAATCCACTAAATTTCATCGTCTATTAGCTGGTGTGAACTTTGATGAGTTTTTTATTTTGATGTTGTTGGCTTATTAAGCTTCAGTGTCTGTACTTGCCGAGTTGAAGACTTAACGCTCCCACATTCCGTCCGGACGGACATGGAGCACTCCGGTATCGCGATAAAAGTTCAAGGTTGCGATAGTATAATTCACCAAAGTTTGAGTAGCTGTATTCTGTGCATCAAACAAATCTTCTTGGGCGCTAAGCACACGACGGCTGCTTGCCCGGCCGTATTGAAGCAGCAGGTATGTCTTGTTGAAGCGCGTTTCTGCCAATTGAAGAGCTTCCATTTGTACTTTGTGACGTTCGGCGGCTTCATCAAGATCGCGGTAGGCCTGGCGCACCTCAAGACACACTATGTCGGTGGCCAGGTCGTATTCTCGCTGCCGCTGGTTCAAAGTTATCAGGGCCTTGCGATATACGTGTTGTTCAGGCACACGGTCCAGTGGTAAATCAAGTTCGAAACCAAGGCCATACTCTTCTCTAAGGGATCCTATAGTATTGCGGTCGGCTCGACTTGATGAAACAGCATCGGCACTGCCAATTATGTTTAACTCGGCGCGGAGTGCATCGGCGGTAACAAAAACCTTACGCTGGGCATCGATGACTGCATCAGCATTGTTGGCCATATCGAGGCGTCGGAGTAATGCCGCTTCAATTACCTCAGCCTCTGAAAAATCAGGCTTGGCCATCTCTGTAGCCCTTAAAGCCTCAAGCTCATTTTCATCTAATTGGAATTTTGCTGTAGTAGGTAAACTCAGAGTTATCTTAAATTCATCAAGTGCCTGCTGGTACTCTCTTTCTGCCTGGAGACTGATATCGAATGCTTTTAGTTTGTCCTGTCGGGCACGGTCCAGTTCGAATTGAGGAATACGTCCGGCGTTGGCTAATTTTTCTATCCGTCCAAAAACCTGGCTCAGGGTATTATAATTTGTCCGGGCATTCTTTACCGCATCAAGCCGCTGCATAACGCCGTAATACTGACTGATAACAGAGACTACGAATTTTTTACGATACCGATTGAACGAGCGTACTTCGTAAAGTGTGTCACGTTCGGCTTGAGTAAGATTTTCCAGGACAA
>CAZWME010000740.1:0-3178 GCA_964634515.1 uncultured Pirellulales bacterium
TGTTGGCCAGGGCTTTTTTCCAGCCGAGGAGAAGAACCCTGGAAGCTCGCGGACTCCAATATTTCTGGTCAAGAAATCCAACCGTATCGGCTTTGAATTTATCCTTATAATATAGCAGGCCGTCACCGAGCAGCCAGATTGGCTGTTCATCGCGAGTAAATTGATCGAGGAATTGGGGCGCGGTCATCAGGGAATCCGGACATATTTTTTTCCAGGTTCCGTTGCTATCCGTTCTTTGTTTGCCGCTCGTATTGAGTTGATAAACAGCAATGAAAAACTGGCCTCTTTTTGCGTCAAGGATAGTGGCAATTCGTTCAGGATAATATTTCCCTGGCGGTCCTTCGACTTCAGCAGGAGCTAAGTGACTACAGAAAGATTCAGAATGAGAAGCTGTGGTTGTGTTTTTTTCCTTTATATAATCATTTGCATTGGCGGCGATTACGTCGAGTGTATCGACGGCGATTATTTTTGCGGCATTGGCCAGGTGCATTGTCTTGGCGAGTGTTACGGCTATGCGCAATCCTGTGAAACTGCCGGGACCTGCGGAGATGTGTACCTGCTCAATATTGTCGGGTTTGCGGCTAAATCGGTCCAGGATGTCACCGATGGCCGGAAAAATCTCTGCACTGTGCCTGATTGGTGCAGAAAAAGTGGTTTCGGTGAGAATATTTTTGCCAAAAGCTATAGCAACAGAGCCAATTCTGCTGGAGGTTTCAACGGCTAAGATGAGGGGTTTTGTGTTCATAATATATTTTTTCGAATGGCAATCTTTTGTCAAAAGCCCCATTATGGTCGTAAAAAAGGCGTTTTTTAGTGACTATTTTTTACTCAGTTTGTTCAAATAATCCAGTTTAACAAATGGAAACTTTAATATTATCGGCCAAGTTGATATAAATCAAATTTTTCTCTTGCAATATTCGAGATTTTATTATAAACTCGATTATCTTAAGTCTTATCTATTTTGATAACTGGAACTGGAGGTTGTTAAGAACCATAATTTGATAAAAGATTCCTTAATGAGGGTGTTTTTTTGGCAGGAGGTTAATTTTGAGCAAGCCGAGTTTTTTGACCGATTCTTTTGGCAGGAGGTCCCTGTCCATTGTTCTGGCAATTATTCTATTGCCGATAATAACGGTATCAAAAGTGGCTCCGTCGCAGGAAAATGAAGGGTCTGAGAGGCGTGAATCAATTCGCCGAATAGTCCAGACATATCTTCAGACCGGGCAGGAAGAATACGCCAAAGCTTTTTTTGAACAGGCAGTAAAAACCTTCCAAATGGCCCAGGGATACGAGGAGTATTTGACTGTGGCGATGCGTGAGCAGCTCAGCGGGTTTCTGGAAAAGAGCCAGATAGCTGTCCTTAAGAGAAAACGAGCTTTAGAGACGTTTAGGTCAGTTAATGATTTGATCAAACGGGACCGACTAATTGAAGCCAAAACGTATCTTGGAAAGATCAAAGAGAATGAGTTTTTGACTAAGGAAGAGCTTAAGCAAATCGCCGAGGTATTCAGGCAAATAGATGCTCAGGTTCTCGCGGACAAGGCCAGAGTTGAAAAGGCAGCAAGTCAAAAGCTTACGACAACCAAGAAGCCGGAGGTACCTGCGGCGGTTAAGAAACCTGTCGTGAATCTGGGAAAGCAGCAGAAAAAAGAAATCTTTGATCTTTTGAACCGGAGTACCGCACTTTACTACACCGGTGAGCTTGAAAAAGCCCGTGAAGGTTTTACAAAAGTCGTAGCCAGTGGTTTACTCACGCCGCAACTGACAAAGACAATAGAAGGATATGTGGCTCAAATAGATAAACGCTTGCCAAGGCAAAAGCTCATTCCTGAATCAAAGAAGCCTGTAGTTGTGGCTGTAGAAAATCCTGAGGCTGCAGAGTCAGAGGCGCCTGAAGTTGCGCCAAAAGTCGCTTCGCCCGTAACGGGCCAGAGCAGCTATATCGATGTAATTAACCGCAAAAGGAATATCATACGCAGTCATACCAAAGCGGTTGTTAACGATGCTGTCGCTAAAGCGGGCGATTATATAAGCAAGGCCGAATTCGATAAGGCAAAGAACGTAGTTGAAACGGCCGCGCTTACTGTGAACAAAAACCAGATGCACCTCGGAGATGAACTATTTAAAAAATACAGCAGCGAGCTGGAAGTATTAACCGAGGAGATTGCAGATAAAGAAAACGAAAAGATTCAACAGCGGGAACAAGAGACTCGGGCCCAGGCAGCAGAGGCGAACCGTCGGTTTAGAGAGCAAATGGAGATTGACAGGGAGAGCAGGATAGCCGAATTGATGGAGAATGCGACGACTTATCAGAAACAGCAGCGTTACGAAGCAGCGCATGATCAACTGGTAATGTTGCTTGCGTTAGACCCTCAAAATGAGCAGGCACAGGTGTTGAAAGATACTCTGGAAGATATGATTTTCCTCCGGAAGCAAATAGAGATTAAAAAAGAGTCGGATAAACAAAGAGCAAAGGTTTTGATGAAGACTGATGAGTCCGGAATTCCTTACGCGGACGAACTCACATATCCGCCGTACTGGAAAGAGCTTATCGAAAGGCCCACTCGCCAGCCTGATAAGCCTATCGGCCTGGATCCCCTCGATGCGGCAGTCTATGAGCAACTGGATACAATCGTTGACCTTTCGGACTTAACAGTAGGGATGTCTTTTGGTGAAGTGATCGAGAAGTTAGAAAATTCCATAGAGCCTCCGATACAAATACAGCCAAACTGGAAGGACTTACTTGAAAATGCTGAGGTCGAACAAGCCACACCGGCAGGTATGGATCCGCTGACAGGGATTAGGCTTCGTAAAGCGATAGAGATTCTGATAGCCGGTGTTACTTCGAGTCAGCTTGGCGAATTCGGAGAACTCACATATAGTGTGGACGAGGGGGTAGTTCTGATAGGAACAGTAGATATGCTTCCACCTAAAATGGTTCACCGTGTTTATGATATCACAGACCTTGTTTCTGAGCCGGCCAATTACGGACAAATAGGCCAGATGTTAGGAATGCAGAACATGATGATGAGCGGCCAGGGCGGCATGATGGGCGGCATGGGCGGCATGGGCGGCGGCATGATGGGTGGCATGGGCGGCATGGGCGGCGGCATGATGGGTGGCATGGGCGGCATGGGCGGCGGCATGATGGGCGGCATGGGCGGCATGGGCGGCGGCA
>CAZWME010000741.1:0-3164 GCA_964634515.1 uncultured Pirellulales bacterium
CGTCCTCGACATAGCTTTGGCTATGCCTGCGGCGATTTTGACCTTCCGCCAAAGCCGAGAAAATTTCGCTCGTTCTCGTGACAAAAGCAATTTTTAGAGGTCCCCTTATTTATTTATCCAGCACTTCAGTGGTTTTATCGCCTATGAATGTAATATCACCCTTTAGTCCTTCGGTGGTTTGACAGCCGATTAGTATAAAGACAACAAAAATCAAAATAACCGAGAGCAGTATTTTCTTAGTCATTCTTAAATTCCTTTTGATCAGGTTATCTGTCTAAAAAAAGGGATGGCTTAGTAGATTTTAGAAATAGATAATATAGTTTACCTTCCTGATAAGTCTGTCCGGCTAATTTTCCTGCCTCATCGCCAATGCCCATATAGACATCGCAGCGGCCCGGTGCGCGTATGGCTCCGCCGGTGTCCTGGTCGAGGGCAAAACCGCTGTAGAACTGGTTGGAGACCGCGGACGCCGATTCCCGGGGCAGCCGGGTGGAGATGAAGGTCAGACAACCGCGGGGGAAAATCGCCTTGTCGGTGGCGATAGTCCTTAAGGGGATTACCTGCTCGTTAAGACTGCCGCGGGGCTCGCCGTCCTGTATCTTAAAGAAAACGAATCGCGGATTGCGCCAGACGTACGTATCGACCAGGGTCGGGTTGTTTTTGAAGTAAACTATCATTGCCGTCAGGTTAAGCTGGTCGGTCCTTATTCTGCCGTCATTGACGAGTTCTTTTGAAATGCTTTGATAGTCATGCCCGTTGTTGGCGGCATAGCCTACTGTGATAAGTTTGCTGTCCGGCAGCCTTATCTTCGCCGAGCCCTGAACGTGGGCGATATACACCTCGAACGGGTCGCTCAGCCAAAGCAGCTCGGTACCGGCCAGCATTTTTGTCGATTCGATTATTGCGCGGGAGGGATATTGCGTAAGCACGCCGCTGGGGCCGCGCTGGCCGAGGGTTTCGCCGTCCGGGCCTTTAACCAAATCCTTCGGTGTTTTATAAAGCGGATATTGGAAGCGTTCGGTACGTTTCATAGAGCCGTCGAAAATAGGGGTGTAATAGCCCGTAAACAGCACCGTCCCGACATTGTCGCATCCTACCGACATATAGACATCGAACTTTGCTCGAATTGCTTCGTTCATACTTCTGGGGGTTAAACGCGAATTCATCATCTCGGCGAATGCTTTGAGGCTATCAACCGCTCTGGTGTGGGTAACATCGCCGAGAGGAAAGAATTGCCGGCTGGAAGGTTTATTCAGATAGTTAAGGCTGCGGTCTATCGCAGTTTGCAAATCAGCCAGGTCGAAGCAGGCCATCGTAAAATCAGGAATCTCGTAAGGGTCCGTTATTTTCCTTAGTGCCGACTGGCCGGGCAGTAACGGTTGATCGTAAGGGGTCTTGGCCCTTTGCCGGCTCCTGCAGCCGGCGATAACGGTTGTAATCAGTAATAATGCTGAAAGTAGAATTTTACGCTTCATTGCGTGCTCCAAAAATCCATTTTTATTATGGGAACCTCGAAAAATTCATTTTTACTGCGAACGGCTGCAATATCCTCCGGCGGCGTTGTCAGGCCAAAATTCGTCCTCGACATAGCTTTGGCTATGCCTGCGGCGATTTTGACCTTCCGCCTTGTCGGAGAAAATTTCGCTCGTTCTCGTGACAAAAGCAATTATTAGAGGCTCCCTTATTTATTTGCCAATAACAATATCTAAAACTGTATTTTGATATGTTACACGAATTATGGGAGATTTTGAAAAAAATAATTCACACAAATTATAGTTTCTGTCGTTTTTGTATCTTTTTGTGCACCCATGGATTCGAATAATTGTCCCGAAGATTCTCCTGCATCCTGTGGAACAGTTGTGTAGCTTCATAGTTGCTTTTTCCGGCTAAATTTGGTACTAAAGAGAGCAAGAAATTTAAAATCCACGTTGGTTGAGTTGAAGGAGGTTATTATGTGTCGTAACTGTATTAACAGGAGAGAGTTTGTAGGATTAACAACAACGGGTATTGCCGGTGGAGTTCTGGGTCTCGGTGCTCCGGCTTTTGCTAACAGGAAAGTAGAAGAATGGAATCCGGATAAACCGTTTATGGTTACAGGGGAAAAATTAAAAGTCCAGCCTGTTCTGATGTATAGGGTTTCTCAGCGAAGGCATGCAACTTCCTGGAAATCGTGGGGCGACATACAAACCGAACAGGCGTCATCCCAGGAGGCCAAGAGGATATCAAATGAACTCAAATCGTTGTCTTCCAATGCTGATTTCCCTCTTGAAGTGCTGCCGTTTGTTAAAGTCAAAACTGTCGAAGAGGCGTTAAAGGTACATAAGAATGATTATGATGTAATCATTGTCTATCCGGCTACAGGTTCGGGTAATTTGCTCAGGGCGTGTTTTGCAAAGGAAAAAGACAAAGATACTATAATATTTGCCAGACATCGTTCCGGCTCGACTTATTACTGGTATGAGGCGCTTAGCGTAAGATATCTGAAAACAGATGAAAGCGAGTCGGAAAACAACAGCTATCAGGATCATGGAGGTGTTTACGTTGATGACGTCGTAGTTGATGATACGGGGGAGCTTCTATGGAGGCTGCGTGCCCTTTATGGTCTTAAGAATTTTGTCGGCACTAAGATTGTTGCCCTTGGCGGTCCATGGGGAAAGTATGACTCGAAGGCCCCGGCAGTTGCTCGCGAAAAATATAAAATTGAGATTATCGAAGTCGGTTACGATGATGCAGCGCCACGGATCAGGAGCATTCAAAAAGACCGCAGGCTTGTTTCAAAAGCCGAAAAATGGGCACAAAAATACAGCTCAATTCCCGGCACAACTATTATGACGGATAAAAAGTTTATGGTTAATACTTTTCTGTTGTATTGTGTCTTCAAGGAGTTGATGCAACAAAATAATGCATCTGCGTTCACAATCAAGAATTGTATGTCCACTGTCATACCGATAGCTCAGACAACTCCCTGTCTTACTCTTAGCCTGCTCAATGATGAAGGAATGCTTGCTTTTTGTGAGTCGGATTTTGTTGTGATACCATCAGGGATTTTATTGCATTACATAACGGGCAAACCCGTGTTTCTTCATAACTCAACGTTTCCGCATAACTCGGTAGTGACCTGTGCTCATTGCAGTGCTCCCCGCCGAATGGATGGAAAGCGCTAT
>CAZWME010000742.1:0-3158 GCA_964634515.1 uncultured Pirellulales bacterium
CTGCGATTTCGTAGTGCGGGTAGTAAACAGAGCACCTGATTTATTTTGCATATATGAAAGAAATATCTAATGGGGTTGACAGAATGGATCCGAGTGAATATACTAATCAATCTTATTTTTCCCTGTAGAGTTGCTGCTTTGTTGAATGCTTACTACCTGCTCTGCGAAGTCGCTGAGCTGATGTGTAGAAATATTGGATATAATCCTGTTCTAAGGATTATTTTAATGCGAAATTGAAGTTAGAAGGAGAATTTTAGAATGGCAGAAAAATGGGTGTATTTTTTCGGCGGTGGCAAGGCCGACGGTAATACTAAGATGAAGGAATTACTGGGCGGTAAGGGCGCTAATCTCGCCGAAATGACAAAGATAGGAGTGCCGGTTCCACCCGGCTTCACCATAGGTACGAAGGTATGCAGTGAATATTATAAATCCGGCGGAAAATGGCCGACAGGTCTTAAGGCCGAAGTCGATAAAAATCTTGCCAAGCTCGAAAAGGCAATGAAGGCCAAACTCGGCGATCCTAAAAACCCGCTGCTTGTCAGCGTGCGAAGCGGAGCAGCCGTATCGATGCCCGGCATGATGGACACCGTTCTTAATTTGGGACTGAATGATGATGTTATCGATGGCATTATCAAAAAGACCAAAAATCCACGGTTCGCATATGATATTTATCGTAGGTTTATCGATATGTTCGGCGATGTTGTTATGGGCTGTGACCATGAGCACTTTGAAGAGGTAATTCATGCGGCGAAAAAGAAGGCCAGGGTCGAACTCGATAACGAGCTTAGCGCCGAACAATTGAAGGAAGTCGTCGATAAATACAAGAGTGTTTATAAAAAACACGTCGGCGAAATGTTTCCGCAGGATGGCAGAGTTCAGTTGAGGCATGCCATCGACGCGGTGTTCGGTTCGTGGATGATACCAAGAGCGATTAGGTATCGTGAGCTTAATGATATTACCGGCTTGTTAGGTACGGCGGTAAATGTTCAGGCGATGGTGTTCGGCAATATGGGCGACGACTGCGGGACTGGTGTTTGCTTTACGCGTAATCCGAGTACGGGCAAGAAGGAATTCTACGGCGAGTTTTTGATGAACGCCCAGGGCGAGGACGTCGTGGCCGGGATAAGGACGCCGATGGAGTTAAAGAAATTGAACAGGAAGCTGCCGAAGGCTTACAAGAAGCTTACGGGGCTTATGAGCCGGCTGGAGAAGCATTATAAAGACATGCAGGATATGGAGTTCACCATCCAGAATAAGAAGCTTTATATTCTTCAGACGCGAACGGGCAAGCGGACTGCCGAGGCCGCGGTCAAGACAGCCGTCGATATGGTTAACGAAAAACTCATATCGAAAAAAGTGGCGGTTACACGCGTAGAGCCGGAGCAACTGGACAGGCTGCTGCATCCTCACTTCGACCCGAAGGCCAAGCGCAATGTAATCGCAAAGGGTCTTCCGGCATCGCCCGGTGCGGCGGTCGGGCAGGTTGTCTTTACGGCCGACACCGCAGAGGTCTGGAGAGACAAGGGCAAGAAGGTCATTCTTATCCGGAAAGAGACCAGCCCGGAAGACATCGGCGGAATGGACGCGGCCGAAGGTATTCTGACGGCTTTCGGCGGTATGACAAGTCATGCGGCGGTTGTCGCGCGCGGTATGGGTAAATGCTGTGTCGCAGGCGTCAGCGCTTTGAATATCAACTATAAAGCCAATAAACTTACTATTGGCAAGCTGACTGTCAAGGAAGGCGACTGGATCAGCTTAGATGGCTCGAAGGGTGAGATTATGACGGGCCAGTTGGCTACAGTTGAGCCAAAAATGAGCGGCGACTTCGGTAAGTTTATGGCAATTTGCGATGATGTGCGAAAACTCGGAGTTCGCACGAATGCCGATACGCCGGGCGATGCAAAGAGGGCAAGAGACTTCGGCGCAGAGGGTATCGGGCTTTGCAGGACCGAGCATATGTTCTTCGAGGGCGACCGGATATGGCCTGTGCGACAGATGATTTTAGCAGCCGATGATTATACCCTGATGGTCGAAAAGATTGAAGCGGCCGAGACCGTCAAAGAGAAAAAGGCGATTGAAAAGGAAAATTCCGTTGCCAAGAAGCAGTTCGAAGGTGCATTAAAAAAGCTGCTGCCTTATCAGCGCAGTGATTTCGTTGGTATCTTCAAGGCGATGGCGGGCCTGCCTGTAACGATTAGATTGCTTGACCCGCCGCTGCATGAGTTCCTGCCGCAGGAAAAATGGAACCAGGCGGAGATGGCGCTGCAGCTTGGTATTAAGCCGGCTGTGGTTAAGGCAAAGGTTGACCAATTGCACGAGTTCAATCCGATGCTCGGTCATCGCGGATGCCGCTTATCAATTACTTATCCGGCCATCTACCGGATGCAGGCAAGGGCGATAATCGAGGCGGCTCTGAAGGTGAAGAAGGCCGGCAAGGTTGTTCTTCCCGAGATTATGATTCCGCTGGCCGGGTCTGTTTCCGAACTGAAGCTGGTCAAGGACGAAATCATCGACGAAATCAATAAGGTCTTTAAGGAGAAGAAAGCCAAAATCAAGTATATGGTTGGAACGATGATTGAGGTTCCGAGGGCTGCTTTGACGGCCGACGAAATAGCCACCGAGGCGGAGTTCTTCAGCTTCGGCACGAATGACCTGACGCAGATGACGATGGGCTTTTCGCGGGACGATGCCGGCAAGTTCTTAGGTGAATACGTCAAAAAGGGTATTTATGCGGCGGACCCGTTCCAGCAGCTCGACCAGACCGGCGTCGGTAAGCTGGTGGAGATGGGCACTAAACTCGGCAGGCAGACCAGGAAAAAACTGAAGGTCGGTATCTGCGGCGAGCATGGCGGCGAACCGAACAGTATCGACTTCTGTCACAGGGTCGGGATGAATTACGTGTCCTGCTCACCCTTTAGAGTGCCGATTGCCAGATTGGCGGCGGCCCAGGCGGCAATTCGCTAAAAGATTATTGACAATTGATGCTTTATTAATTACAATTGGTTAACGGTAATTGAGGAGAGCCGCTGAGCGTTTTTGACGTTCGGCGGACAGCGGTTAACCGGAGAAAGGGCTTCAGCCTTCTATGGAGACTGAAGCCCGAATTCTTTTACCCTGGAAATTCTTTTTGTGCTTCCTGTTGTTTTGTGTTAATTTCT
>CAZWME010000743.1:0-1968 GCA_964634515.1 uncultured Pirellulales bacterium
CAGGAAGAATTTATTACCGGCCTCGAGCAGCACAGGACCGAAGGCGTCCTCGACGAAGAAGAGCAGGAGATGATTGAAAACGTCCTCGAGCTCTCCAGCAGCACAGCCGACGAGATTATGACGCCCCGCACCGATATCGTAGCCGCCGAAGTCAACTCCGACCTGCAAACAGTACTGGATACCATCACCTCCGCCGGACATACGAGAATCCCCGTTTATGAAGAAAATATTGATAATATCATAGGCCTTGTTTATGCCAAGGACCTGCTGGGCGAGATAGGAAAATCCGGCTCGGAATTCAAACTGCGTGATAAAATGAGGGATGCCTATTTTGTCCCTGAAAGCAAGCCGCTGCGGGCGCTGCTCCACGAATTTCAAAATCAGAAGCTGCATATAGCCGTCGTCCTCGACGAATACGGCGGTACGGCAGGCATCGTTACCTTAGAGGACATCCTCGAAGAGCTTGTCGGCGAAATCACCGATGAATACGAAGAGACACCGCCCGAGCCGATAAAGAAAATAGACAACAACACCATAGAAGCAGACGCCAGAACGTACATCGACGACATCAACGACCAGTGCGAGCTGAATCTGCCCGAAGATGAAGATTATGAAACCATCGGCGGCTTTGTCTTCTCGCAGCTCGGCTATATCCCAAAGACCGATGAGAGCTTCGACCACGAAAACCTGAAATTCACTATCATCTCCGCCGAAGCAAGAAGCATAAAACGAGTCAGAATCCAGAAAACAGATAACATATAAGTCAGTGTTAGTCAGTGCCAAAGTCAGTGTTAGTCAGTGTCAGGGTCGGTGTTAATCCGTGTTAACTAAAGATACAGCTATCTGCATACGCGCTATCGATTATTCCGAGACGTCCCAGATACTGACATTCTTCACACGTGACACCGGCAAAATCGGTGCCATCGCCAAAGGCTCCAAGCGCCCGAAATCCTCGTTCGGCGGCCCTTTCGAGATATTCTCATACGGCAAAATTGTCTTCGCAGATTCCAACAAAGAAAAACTCGCCACCCTCACAGAGTTCGAACCCTCCTTCGGAGGCGCAGGCTTCAGTACGCTAAGCGCCAATCTGTTCAGACTGAACTGCTGCCTCTTCGGAGCCGAGCTATTGAATAAACTCACCCACGATTACGATCCGCACCCGCAGCTTTTCGATGATTTCCTGCAGTTCTTAAAGAACGCCCAATCCTCAACGAGTATCAAGCATCGAGCATCGAGCATCGAGATACTGACCCTTTTGATATTGTTCCAGCTTTCCCTGCTAAAAGAGACAGGCCTCCAGCCTGTCCTGAGCCACTGCGTCAATTGCAAAACGAAATCCCGCCCTGAGCGCAGCCAAAGGGACGCCTCAAGCGATACGAGATACGCTTCACGAGATACGAGATACGAGTTTTACTTCAGCAGCTCCGTTAACGGCCTGATTTGCAGAGACTGCGAGGCGGCCTTCCCCGATAAAATAAGACTCTCCCCCAACGCGGCCAATTGCCTGAGCAATCTGAAATTACTAACCGGTGCCCAGGAAAATACTTTGAAAGAAATCGAAAAACTCCTCACCCACCACCTGACCGAAATCCTCGGCCACAAACCAAAAATGGCTAAATACATCCTCTCCCCTTAATTATGCCTGTCCCAAGTTTTGTAGGGTGGGGCTTGCCCCACCATTTTGTTATTCTCCAAAAGACTCTTCTGCTATTTTAATAATGTCCTCGAAATCATTACTTTTACCATAAATTCCTTCACTGACATATCGATGATACGTTGACCACGTCCAATCTTCAACCCTGTTAACCAATTCATGCTTTACTGGATTATAATGGATATAATCGATATGTCGTTGTAGGTCACTCTCATCCCGGATTCTGTGCTCCCAAAACCTCCTCTGCCACAAACAAACCTCTCCTTTGCGTTTTCGAGATTCCGATACTTGTTTTTTCCCTCCAACAAATTGTA
>CAZWME010000743.1:1978-3158 GCA_964634515.1 uncultured Pirellulales bacterium
ATCTTGTTGAAAAATCCGAATCATTTTCCGGAAGCTTCCACACACAATGCAAATGTTCCGGCAAAAGACAAAATGCGATTGTCTCATAAGGACGTTTCGATTTTGTTTCGCGAATTGCTTTTCTCAAGCATTGTCGAGCAATATCTGAGTGGAACAACTTAACACGTTTATATGTAACAACGGTAAAAAAGTAAAATCCTCCCTCAAACTTTGCGCGTATGTAATTAGGCATAAAGCCAACTCTTAAAGAAATCGTTTTGGTGGGGCAAGCCCCACCCTACATTCACTTTCTCAATAGCCGAACTGAGCTTTATTGTCTAATCGTCAGGTACAATCGCATATTGTCCATTCATCGAAGTTGGGCTTTTGATTCTTAATCTTAACTTTCCAGTTGTTTGATTCAAGAGCTACTTTTTTTCCAAAAGCGCCTTTAGGTGCGATATGGAAATCCCGTATCCAAGTCCCAATTGCAAATTTCGCTCCATGTCTTTAACTGTTTCTTGGAGCAATTCGATAGGGTTATCGCCAGATATCTTCATTTACGCTTTTGGGTTCCTTTTTTTAAATATCTGAAGTTTTTGTGATAGTGCTCCAGCTTTCAGCGAAACAACGCCAATGACATTTCCCGAGTCTATATGAATTACAGGTCCGCCGCTATTTCCATTATTGATGGAAGCATCAAGCTTAAACATGTCGGTCAGAACATCAGAACCCTCAAGCAATTTCCTTCTTGCTGTTGCTGCAATCATAGCTTTACTTGATGTCAGTATTTGATCACCCATAGGAAAACCCATGACTATGCTTTCATCCCCTATCTTAGCCTTCCTGGGTTCACCCAAATTCAGGCAGGGTCTGTCTTTGAGGAAAGGACACTGAATAAGAACGAGGTCGTGGTCGGAATCTTTGGCGAGGATTGTCCCTAAGTTTTTTTTGTTCAGTTGATCTTGGTCGGCTGGAACAAGAAATATCCTGTTCTCGGGAATGTCGTCCACAACATGCAGCGCAGTGACAGCTATTCCGGGTGCCACGAGGAAACCGCTGCCTCTTATAATAGGAATCGATTTCTTTTCTTGATTTAATGTGACAGACATAACTCTAACGACCGATGATTCTGCTTTTTGAATCAGTGAAGGGACCGATGTGCCATCTTCATTCTGGCATCCTGCGCATATTATGCCTA
>CAZWME010000744.1:0-3156 GCA_964634515.1 uncultured Pirellulales bacterium
TTGTCCCCGGTCAACGGATCACTTTTGATGCAGATCTGAAGTAAGCAATCCACACCAAGCAGTCGGAAGGATTGATATAATTATTTTCATCCGGATACTTAATCCGATATTACACTAAAAATTCCGAAAAAATATTCACTTTTTGGCAAATATTTGAGATTTAATCCCTCAACAAGCCATCAAATTTAGTATTTGTGGTGTCATTATGGAGACATGATGTCACCTAAAATTCAGGGTGTTTTTAAGCTCCTGAAAGAGGTTACTTTGTCCTTGAGGCCATCAATATTCGTAACTATCTCAATCTCTGAATATTCTTTTGCCTTTTGTATAAAATCAATATCTTCTATCTCTTTCAGATATTTGTCAAAGAAAGCTAAGACCACCACATTCATTATTTCAGTTATTTTATTGCCATCTATTGTACCCATTAAAGGAGCGGCAAATAGAACCGGATAGATCGAATAGTCAGTAAAATTATAATGGTCCTAATTTTTTATACTCAGCGAGTAACAATCCATTGTTGATTTACTGGTAAATAAGTTTCCATTTCCCAAAAACCTCTTACTATTCAGAAACATGAAAGGTATTTGAATTTTCTTATTTAATACTGAACCAAACAATCCACCATCAACATTAATACCTGCCTTGATTCTTCTATCCGTTATACATATTTCATTGGATGCGATACCTCCCAAAGACATGCCGAACACACCAATCTTATCCAAGTTCAATTTGCCTTTAAAGATTTCGTTCTCCCTGTTAATGTCCCTTAATTGATTGAGGAAGAAAGAAATGTCTTCTGCCCAATATTTTGGACTTCCCTTTATGAGCGTTGGCAAGGTATTGTTTGTATCTATAAAAACCTGCATACGCTCTTTGTCGTTGCCTGCACTAAACATTTTGTTAAACATTTCAATGGCTTTTGGATTTTGCTGCTCCTGCATTATTTTCTTGAACCTAAGACTATTTGCATCAAGATGAATTGTCCGCCCATCGGGATATGATGAGAACTTACACTCATAATGATGAGCAATGCTAAATATGATGTAACCATGACTTGCCAGTTCTTCCATCAATATTGTATTTTGTGAATAGTGCTCCCCCCAACCGTGAGAAAATATCAAGATTGGATATTTGTTCTCTTTGGATGACATTGGAACATCACGGCTTGAGTTTGTCCCTAAGTTTATGAATATCTATGGAAATTGAAGATACTTCATAGCAAATTCTGATTCAGCACCTAAAAAATAAGGTTCAGGATTGGATTCATTATCTGAAGGATACCATATCTTTACTGTAATTTCTCTATTGTTCTGATGACTGTTGTCGAATAGTTCTTTTCGGCTATCATCTGTAAAACTAAGATAAGTTACTCCAATAGAATGTTTGCCTGATGGCTTTGGTAATGCTTCAGTTTGACCTTGAATGGTATTAGATAGTAATCCAGAAAGTAATAAAATAAATATACATTTCATCTTGTTTTTCCTTCAAAACTAAAACCTAACAATGTTTATATGGTT
This sequence comes from uncultured Pirellulales bacterium, assembly GCA_964634515.1. Taxonomy (GTDB): domain Bacteria; phylum Planctomycetota; class Phycisphaerae; order Sedimentisphaerales; family Anaerobacaceae; genus NIOZ-UU13. The sequence goes on from CAZWME010000744.1 coordinate 1,521, forward strand.
CCGTATAAGAATCCAAAAAATGCTGGTTCTGCAGAATAAAAAAATCCAGCAGGTAATTCGTAATTCAGCCGTTATCGCCAAGCGGCTCACGCTCGATGTCGTTCACGAAAACCTTGCCATCGCTGGTTATGCGAACGAGGTCACCTTTCTTAAATCCTTCGAAACGTAACTCGTTGACCGTCAGTTCGCGTCCGACGACCCTGCAGCTAATCCGGCTACCTTGAAAGCTGATCTCGTCGAAGTTCTTCGAAAAACTTCCCTTGCCTTGTGGAAAAAATATGTCACATTATGAAATGTGGTCGAAACCATGTCATCCCCTTCGCTGCTGAAGGAGCGGCTCGGCAAGTCGGAGCGATAAAGCAGACTCTTGTACTCGCGATACGTTCCATCGTCCTGCCTTACACGGGTCGTGACTACTGCGCAGCCGGCCATAAGCATGCTCCTTTCACTTGAAAACCCAAAATCAGTTATTTCAAATGAAATATTTATACCGGGAGGATGTTAACATCTTGTTATGATTTTGTCCTCTTTTTTTATTTTTTCCGGAATCTGTCATTTGACTTCACATCTGGCATTATAATTCTGACTATAAGCCTTGGCCGTACAGTTCTTATTCTTTTGACACCCTCCACCTATGAAAAGCTCAAAGTCAAATAGTAAAATCTCTGTTGCAACAAAAATATTTTCTTTGAGGCATCCATGTCATGAAGCATCAAGGCCTTTGTTTGCAGGAGAAGACTGGATCTTTGATGAATCGCTTGTTAACGGAAATCAACAAAGCTGAGAATGAATTCGGTTGACGCTTATTGTGGACCAGGCGGTAGGTGTTCGATGAGATACCGCGTGATGAGCATTCGCAAGTGGACCGACGTACCGGGGCCTTCGCGAAACCCATGGTCGCGATTGGGATACGCCATATAATCGAACTTTTTGCCAAGTTCGATTAGACGATCTACCAGCCCTTCGGTTATCTGGAGATGGGTGTTGGTCTCGCCGGTGCCGTGAATGATAAGGAGGTCTCCCTTCAGGCCTTCGGCAAAGTTTATTGGGGCTGACTGGCGATATCCCTCCGGATTCACCTCGGGGGTCTGCATGTAGATCTCCTGAAACCACGCATTGTAGAGATGCGGCTGTGGCTTGGGCGCAACGGCTATCCCCACGTGATAGACATCCGGCTTGCGGAACATCGCGTTGAGTGTATTCGAGCCACCACCGCTCCAACCCCATATAGCGACCCGGGACAAGTCGACGTATGACCGGGTGCGACCCAGTTCCCGCAGACCCGCCGCCTGCTCTTCGGTAGAGAGTGGGCCAAGGCTGCCGAACACTGACCGCCGCCACGCGGCCCCCTTTGGCGCCGGTGTGCCCCGATTGTCGATGGACACCACAAGATAACCGAGTTCGGCGATCACGCGGTGGTAGTCGGCGTGGACACGTCCCCATGCGTCCAAAACGGTCTGCCCGTGCGGCTCTCCATATACATACACGTAAACGGGATATTTTCGTGAAGGATCGAAGTCACCGGGTTTGATCATCCATGCGTCCATAACAACACCGCCGCCGATATCAAGCTGGAAGAACTCTGTTGGCTGAGAAATCAGCGACTCCATTTTTTTACGCATTTCTTTATTGTCTT
>CAZWME010000745.1:0-3156 GCA_964634515.1 uncultured Pirellulales bacterium
CGATGCAGAAATTTATCAGGTTCGCCTTGTGGATTCGCTCGATACTTTTGGCAATCACCGCCCGTACACCAAGATACATCGGGCAAAGTGCGGCGTGCTCTCTCGACGAACCCTGACCGTAGCTTTCGCCCGCAACGATGAGACCGGCTATCGCTTTTTCCTTTAACTTAAGCGCCCGCTCGGCAAAAGTCGGCTTGCCTTCTTCATTGAAGCAATTAAAAACCACCTTTGCGTATTCGGGCACATTCGAGCGCAGTTTTAGAAAAGTTCCTGCCGGCATAATATGGTCGGTGGTTATCTTCTGGCCGCATTTAATCAGCACCTGGCCCGTCAGTCTCTTTTGTAGTGGTGCGGGGGGCTCAGGTACTACAATCGTCGGCCCGCGCAAAACCTCAGCCTTTGCCGCTTCGTCATCACACAATGGCTGCTCTATCATACTGTCATCAATAACAAATTCGTACGGTAGTTCTATTTTCGGATATTCAGAGCCAAGCAATTCCGGTAAATCACGCGGGTCTGTAACTTTACCCGTTAAGGCCGAAGCGACCGCCGTTTCCGGACTGACCAGATAGACCTTATCGCCTTTTGTCCCGCTTCGCCCGGCAAAGTTCCTGTTAAAGGTACGCAGGCTAACCACCTCATTCGCCGGCGAAAAGCCCTGCCCGATACAGGGCCCGCAGCCCGATTCCAAAATCCGCGCGCCTGCTGAAAGCATGTCCGCCAATGCTCCGTTCTCGGCCAGCATATTCAGAACTTCTCTGCTGCCCGGAGCGATTGCACATTCGACCATATTATTTATATACCGACCTTTTAATACCTTCGCGACCATCATTAAGTCGGCAAAGCTCGAATTCGTGCAGCTTCCTATCACAACCTGGGCGGTTTCGAGGCCGGCAATTTCTTCAACAGATTTGATGTTATCAGGCGAAGACGGGCACGCGGCCATCGGCTCAAGCTCAGCCAGATTTATTTCAACGATGCGGTCATATTCGGCATCCTTATCAGCCGTCAGGGGCAGGTAGTCATCCTGGCGTTTTTGGGCGGAAAGAAATTTTTTCGTCTCTTCATCGCTGGCAAAGACGCTCGTAGTTACACCTAATTCCGCTCCCATATTTGTTATCGTGGCCCGCTGAGGTACAGACAGGCGTTCGGCTCCGTGGCCAAAATATTCGACCACCCAGCCGACGTTGCCTTTCGTTGTCAGGATGCTCAACAGCTTGAGAATGACATCCTTGGCAGCCACCCAGTCGTTCAATTCGCCGGTAAGTTTCACTCCTAAAACTTTCGGGCATTTCAGATAAAACGGCCCGCCGGCCATAGCCACCGCAACATTCATCCCGCCAGCGCCGATCGCCAGCATACCGATTCCCCCGCCGGTCGGCGTATGAGAATCACTGCCCAACAGCGTTTCGGCGGGTTTGCCGAACCGCTCTAAATGAACCTGATGACAGATGCCGTTGCCCGCCCGCGAATGATAAACGCCGCACTTTGCAGCTATCGTTTGCAGGTATAAATGGTCGTTATGGTTCTCCGGCCCGAAGCCGGCCATATTGTGGTCGATGTAGCTGACCGACAAATCGGTTTTAACCTTAGCGGCCCCTATCGATTCATACAGTAAAAAGGCCGTGGTTCCCGTGGCGTCCTGAGTAAGCGTCTGGTCGATACGAATCCCAATCTGCTCACCGGCTGCGAGCCTGCCTTCAATGAGGTGTTTGCCGAGTATCTTGTAAGTAAGCGTTTGTCCCAATTTTTAACTCCTCGAAAACCAAAACGCACAGTCTAACATAAACAGAAGATTAAGACAAATCCTATGTCCAGTTAAATGTTCTAATAATCACCACTTAACAGGAAAAAACGGCCCTGTGCTCCGCCACACAAGGCCGTCCAAATAGAACAAAAAAAGGAGGAACTGTCTCTACGCAATCCGGTTATCTAACAATTAATTGCTTTCAACATAATACCTTACCAATCTCGCACAACCACACCGTCTTTTCCTACCATGTACTGCTCTGAGCCTGCTACCTTAAGATTATAGACCTTGCCAACGAAAGGTAATGGTCTTTTTACGACGCTCTCAATCGCAATTGAACCCTTCAACGATTTTAGCTTCATACCGCTTTCCAGGTTCGGGGCAGCAATCCATTTTCCGGAATCGAGCATGAAGCGGTGTGTATCTACAACGCTGATGCAATTTCCATTTTCGAGCGTTATTTCGCGACATTCGAAGATGCCCTCGTACTCTTTGAGTTCCTCGATTCGCCTGGCCATTGCGACACAGCCTCCTTTGCCGATAGTCCGGCCTGCAGTAACTTTCGAGATTTGCACGAGTGCACCATCTACCCATACAGGTGTATCAGCAAGGAAGCATTGACCCCTGGGCTTTACTGGTGACTCTCCACCTTCACCATCGTTTACGAGGAATGAATCCGTCCTGTTACCCGGCTCACTGGTGTTGGCAACCGGGTAACCGCCTCGACGGGGATCTCCCGAAAGGTCATCCCAGGTGTAAATGTTGTCATCGTTGATGGCGCAGAACGGTACTTTTTCAAAGGTCACGTGGATGTCCATAAACAGTACGTTTTGCCCGTCTTCCTGGTGAGCAATGGCGTTTCCGATATTGGTATATTCTTTACCGCCATCAGGATTGTATGCAGTCAGCAGGTCTTGAGTTTTGCCTTCTGCCGCCGGTGAGGTCATCCATGGGTTCCGGTCCGCCGCTACCGCCATACCCGGTTCGCTTGATGTAGTCAGAGCGTACAGGGCGTAAGGCATATGATAGGAATAGCTGCAGTGCTCGGTGCCGGAGGGGCCGAAGTCCCAGAGGTCGATAAGATCATAGCCGCCTGCGTCGTAGTCAACGGGCTTAAATTCATTGGTCCCGGAATCACCCTTGCAGATGAACGACTTGGGCGTTACCTCGGCATACTTGACCAGAAGATAAAAACTGGACGAGATGGTGGCTACACCGCCGCTGCCGTCGTTGCCTAAGCCGTAAGCTGTGAAGCGGTTATCGGCCATCCAGCCATTGGCACCACCTCCTAATTGATTGCTCCACATGCTGGCTCTGCCGCCGGCTCGCGGAAACTCATCGTCGTAATCGTTGCTGTAGATGAGCATTGCCTTGCCGATACCGGACAGGTTCGTCCCGCAGACCAT
>CAZWME010000746.1:0-3153 GCA_964634515.1 uncultured Pirellulales bacterium
GAGCGCACGGATCACACCCGTGAGGTCACTGGTTCGAATCCAGTATCGCCCATTCAATGAAGGAAGCTACTCTTTTTGTAGGGTGGCTTTTCTATTTATGACCGCCATCAGCAGCGTAGGTTACTCTTGAATGCCGATGGCATCAGAAATAGCACTCAAGTGAATCTTAACTTCCAGCACACCTTGAGAGCCGCTTTTACCAATAGTAATGCGATTATGCTCCTGCCCTTCTGCTAAAGGTAGTCGGTCTATGCGGATCGTGCAATCGGGTGGTATTTTTAAGCTGGCCCGGCCTTGTTTTCCTTGGATTATAACGGTTCTGCCATTCTGTCGGACAGGTAGTTTTGTCTGCCAATAAAATTCCACTGCATTTCCCCGGGCCAGGGCATATTCATCTCGGATGATTAATGTATCAGGTGAAGGTGACTCCCATGAGCGTATCCATTTCCGGTAGTATTGTTCCCAGCCGGGTGTTGCGTCAATGCGGGCGTGAAAAGCTTTCTCATCTCCGTGGCCGGTGGGTTTTACATCTACCGGTAGGGGGCGTTGGGGGTGGGCCCGGTCTGGCGTACCAACCGGGGCGAGCATATTATGGCGCTGGCAGTGTTTGTAAATAGCGGAGATAGGATCGCCGTAGTCGCATATCCCCAAATCCATGGCAAATGCCTGACCCGCAAACTCCAGGACAAAGCTGCCTTTATCTTCATGAGTGTGGTCCGCCCCGGCCTTATGTCCCATTATAAACAGCTTAACACGGTGCTCTCCCAATGATCGGATTGATGCAATATAACCAGTATCCGGCAGGGCGATAAAGGCCGGCGGCGCTGGGCTTTTTTGTGCAAGCGGGGGCTTACCATTGCGCAATAACAGTTTGTTATACATTGTAGTCCAATGGCTTTGGGGCATGAGCTCTGTCAGGATTTCCAGGGTGTCACTACGAAAATCCGATCCACTGTCACAAATCGGGATAACGTCGTCTTCCGTTGTTGAGGCAACTACCGCCGCATAGTCGGCGGTCAACTTTAACACCTTCGGAATTAAATCGGTTACATTTCGGCTGCGGGACCGTGCGTAATATTTGATAGCTTTGTAGTTTTCACGGGCGATGGGATTTAAATAGCCCGGTCCTTCCAGGGCGCCGCCATCAGGCTGTATCGCATTCTCCAGATTATTGATGGCATCCAGATAAGCCAGGTCGGTATAGGGCTTAACGCGGGGCCATTCACGTTCGAGCACCAGATAGGCATACATGCGTCCCGTATTAAAGTAGGCTAATTGATTACAGTGAAAAATGTATTCATGTCGCCATGCAACATAGTTGATAAGCCCAATGCCTTCTTCCGCAAGCCGGCGCATCAGAAATGTGCGTCCTGTTTCTGTTAATGCCTCACCGGCCAGATCCAGTATCATGGCAATGTCTTCGGCCGTATAGGAACGGCGAAAGGCACGGTCTTCCCAGGGATCAGACGGGAAACTGGACATAAAGCCGGTGTCCCAGTGTTCACTCATCGCCAGAGACAAAGCGTATCGCGCCGCCATACGAAGAGCATCGGCATCCTGTAAAACAAGGCCGGCAATGGCTAAATTCGGATTGCCGGATAGACGCGATTGAAATTGATCGCGAATGCGGCCGTGGCTCCTGTTGCCTCCGCCGCTGTTGACAAACTCGTGAATCCCCTTTTCCGGATGAAAGCTGCGGGCCGCTATGGCTTGTTGGGTATAACGTGATTGCCCCGTTTCCTTGACAGCCTGCTGATGTTGGCTGCGCAATTCTGCCAACTCGCCTGCGTTCAAAAAGATACCGTATCGCGGCTCGAATCGGGAAATTTGATTCGCCTCTTTGATATGTTTGTCCCACTGGATTTTTGAGTAATCCCAAAGTGCCATATAATTCCGTAATTGTTCCGAATTCTGCAGGCCGATCCAGCTAAACCAGCCGGTGCCGGGACCATCTACTTTGGTTTCTATCTCCAGGATTATTGTCTTTATGAGTTTTGCCCCCTGTAAATCAAGGCTATGCTCAGTAGTATTTTCAGATGCTGGTTCGGATGTAAAAACGCGTCTTCCCAGGTCTGTTATTAGCGTGATTCGCAGGATGGATTGTTTAGGGACAGTCAGGCGCACCAGCAGGCGGTCATAGCCTGCGCAATCTACGTTGAAGCCTCTATACATTCGCAAGGCCGGACCTTGTGCCGGCTTAGAGGCCCACTCAAAATATACTACGTCCCAGTTTTGCTTGATTTTTAGTCCATAGTTATCACCCGAATTAACAGTCCATTGATCAAGTCCGCTAAGACCGGGAGACCAGAATGGCTCGATAATGGCCTCGGCCACATTGATTGGGACGGGCTTATAAATTGTGTTCTCCTGTTGAGGTTTGACTGTTTGGCCGGCATGACCATCGATGCCAAGCCCAATCAGTATCGCATAGATAATATATGTCCTGAAACGCATCTTGATTATCCTTTGATTATTTTTTATGTCTCCTTGCCGGGATAATTGTACCGTATGGTAACGTTTTGGAAAGTTTTTTAAATCAACCATGCGCATCTCAAAAGAAGAAAGAACTACTGTAGAATCATTGATTCGCAATGGGGTTTCAAAAAAATTCTTTGGAAAATTCTTATTTGGCATTACAGTATAGCAAGATTAGGTTCTTAACAAAAAACTATGATTCAACAAACGGAAATTTCTGTAGAGGCGTTATTGGATAATCCGACAAAAAAGCATATCCGGCTGACCAGAATCCAGAAGCTCATCGGCGACAGGATGTTAAAGTCCAAGCTGAACAAACCCTGTTTTTACATTTGCTCGAAGGCGGATATTACCGAGCTTATGGCCATTCGTCCCAAACTTAGAAAGTCGCTGGGTGTCAAAATAACCACAAACGCCTTCTATATCCATGCTCTTGGTCTGGCTGTAAAAAAATATCCTCTTGCGGCGGGGAAGATTGAAGGTGATGAAATAAAGATTGCCGAACGCATAAATGTCGGCTTTGCGGTTAATGCTCCGCAGGGTCTTGTCGTGCCTGTGGTCAAAGATGCCGGAGAAAAAACTTTACCGGATATCGCCCGCGAGGAGGCATTGCTGACTTATAAGGCATGCGATAATAAACTGACACTCGAGGAGATAGAAGGCGAGACTGTAGCATTG
>CAZWME010000747.1:0-3151 GCA_964634515.1 uncultured Pirellulales bacterium
ATTTTTTCTATCACGTATGGGGGGATCTTCCTGCCTTAGATGCTCCTACAACAATCGAGGAAGCAAGAAATTGGGTCGACCTCTGGGACGGCAAACGCGCTATTTCTTACCATTATAATATATCAAAGGACTATACGTCAGCCGAAATCTCAACAGATGAAAAACGTGCGAAGGGCAATATCAATGTATGGTATCAGGGGGCGCCATTCCTGGGTATTCGGTATAGTAGCTATGAACGTATTGATTCAGTACTGAGGCAAGCGGATACCATATCAGTTCGAAACGAACTCGAAAAAGTTGGTTCGGAAGCTTGTTATGTTATCGATGCGAAGACGAAATCAGGTACATATACTGTATGGATCGATCCGCAGCATGGCTATCAAGTTGCACAAGCAGAAATACGTGTAGGCCCAAACGATCACTACCATAATAGACCATTGAAGGATGATGAAGGTCAATCACTTTCTGTCATCAATGTCCGCTTTGAGAAAATAGATGGAATATGGATACCCATGGAAGCAGATATATCTGCAACATCCATCCGCAAGGGTAACAGTCGTGTACGCTCAGCCGGACATCATAAGATAACACAAATAATCCTTAATCCTGACCATGAAGCACTCGGTTCTTTTGTACCCGTAGTTGAAAACGGGACAGAAGTATATGATAGGGACTTCGGCATAGACTATACATGGCAAGACGGAAAACTTGTGCCGCAGGTTGACGAAATTACTACTGAAGAAATCGACAGGATAACCAAGGAGATTATAGGTGATAGCATGGTTCCCCCTGCACTAACGACTAAAGAAAAAACTGGGATGGCTTCTAACGACGACCTAACAGCCGGTGCAAGTACGCAACCGAAAACACAAGCAGATAGTTTAAGGACACAACCAGAAGTATTAGCCGAATCTGATTCATTCCCCGTAGTGCCGGTGATTCTGGTCGGTTTATTCATTATTGGAATTATTGGGTGGATAGTGTTTCATCGGCTTAAGGCTTAGGAGGAACAAAAATGTGGAACTTTAATGTTGTGGGCCGAGGAGCTCTGCGTCTGTTGTTATTAGTTTACATATTGGCTATACTTCCTGACGTAAACAAAGTCGCGGCGGATGAAAACAACCAGAAACCGCCCAAATCCGCCTCTTTAAAACGCAGATCGTACGATTCATATTGTGGTCTGTACTGTCTTTACACTGTAATAAAACTTGCTGGCCAAGAGGTCGACTTTCAAGAGTTAGTTAAGCCGGAGTATAGAGGATCCAATAGGGGGAGTTCATTAGCAGAGTTGAAAAAAGTAGCAGAGGATTATGGATTGTATGCTCTGCCAGCAGACAAGTTAACGAGTAGAGAGCTTGGTCAATTGGCGTATCCTATCATCCTGCATGTCAAAACCGAAATCGGATCTAAGCAATACGACCACTACGAATTGTTACTGGGGACAGAGTCTAGCAAGGCGAGAATATTCAACCCGCCTGAACCGGTCAGGTTGGTGCCATTTTGGGAACTGGCGCCGCGCTGGGACGGTAATGGTTTGATTGTATCGGCTGAGCCGATTGACCTTGTCGCTGTTTCTGCGCCAGCGAGGAAGCGATTTATAATGTATGCTGCAATCGCCCTTGTAATAATTCTCATAGTCCACCGGGCGAAACGATGGCTACCGGAAGCAATGCTCAACTCACGCGGTAAATTATTTGGCCTATCCATGACACAGGGTGCAGTATTTGCCATTGCGTCACTTCTGTGTGGAATGTTTTATCATTTTGTCAATGATGAAGGCTTGTTAGCCAATGCAAATGCAACATCATCAATTCAACAGGCCCATCTGGGCAATTTCATCCCGAAGGTGAGTGAGAAGAAGGTCCAGGAGTTGCTTGACAGTGATACTGTCTTTATCGACGCCAGATTTGAGCGAGATTTCGAGGCCGGACATTTGGAAGGAGCCATCAGCGTGCCAGTAAACACCACCGACGAGGAGCGTCAGATGAAAACAGCTAATATTCCTAAAGATGCCCGTATTGTGCTCTATTGTCAAAGCGCCGGCTGCAAGTACGCCGAGAAGGTCGCGATTAGACTTTTGGACGATGATTTCTCCAATATTTCCATATTCAAAGGCGGCTGGCAGGAGTGGGCAGCCAAGAACGGCAGGGAAAAGGAAAAATAGATATGAAATTCGATAGACTAAAAAAACAGCAATTATTTTCCGGTTTTTCATTGGTCGTACGATTAGGTCTCGGATGCCTTTTCCTATGGAGCAGCTTGCCGAAAATACGTTAGCCGTATGACTTTCTTTCCAGTATATATAACTATGAACTCGTCGGTCCCAGGCTCGGAGTCCTGGTAGCTATGACACTTCCCTGGGCGGAATTATTAGTTGGCATATGTTTGGTTGGCGGAATCTTTGTCAGCGGTGCATTGCTGGTCAGTATCGCAATGGCAGCAATGTTTATATTTGTCATCGCCTCCGCACTGTATCGAGGTCTTACGATTAGCTGCGGCTGCTTTAGCGCCTCCGGTGCAGAAGCTATAGGCTATTCCACACTGATTCGTGCATGCGTGATATTGCTGTTCAGTATCGCCGCATATATTGGTGTGGTTACATTGGAACCTCTTAAAGTAAAACGATAGACAATCCCCTCGAAGGTTTTGTTAGTGAGTTCCTCTTTTTATGATGTTAGAAGCAGAGTATGTTCCGAAGAACATCCCCCACATAACATACCTGACGAGACACTAATCCGGTTTGTTAAGTTGCGGCTAATACCGGCTATCTTGGCACGAGCAATAAAGTCATTCGCCTTCCGGCCATTCTGGCCGGGCGCTCGATTTTCGCCAAATCCTGCATTAATTCGGTAATATGTTCGAGCATTGCAAAGCCCCTGTCCCGGTGCAGCATCTGGCGTCCGCGGAAGAACATTGTGAATTGAACTTTGTGACCCTTTTCAAGAAATTCGCGTCCGTGTTTGAGTTTAATCTCAAGGTCGCGTGTATCGGTTTCGGGTCTTAGCCTTATCTCCTTCAATGATGCATTGTGGTGCTGGCTTTTCTTGTGAGCCTCGCGAATCTTTCGTTTTTGCTCAAACTGCCACTTGCCGTAATCCATTATCCGACATAAGTGAGGGTCACTGGTAGGGGCCACTTCCACAAGGTCAAG
>CAZWME010000748.1:0-3149 GCA_964634515.1 uncultured Pirellulales bacterium
GCCGTTAATATAATCGTCGATTCCAAGTGCCAGTACGTCGCGGTTTGTAATGCCGCTGAGACCCTGCTGGTAGCTAATAAAATTGCCGAAAAGTTCCTGCCTAAAGTCAAAACCGCCTTAGAGGAAAAGGGTGTAGAATTACGGGGCTGCGAGCGAACAGTATCAATAATAGATGTAAAACCGGCAACCGAAGAAGACTGGCCAACCGAGTATCTGGATTATATCCTTTCGATTAAAATCGTTGATGACCTTGATATGGCAATTGAGCATATTAATAATTACGGCTCGGGACATACCGATACCATCGTAACCAATGATAAGGAAAAAGCCGCCAGGTTTATGGGACTGGTAGATTCGGCTAATGTGTTCTGGAACGCCAGCACACGGTTCAGTGACGGCTTTCGTTATGGTCTCGGGGCCGAGGTGGGTATCAGTACCAATAAGATACACGCCCGTGGCCCGGTTGGCCTGGAGGGCCTTGTTATTTATAAATGGAAACTTATCGGCACCGGACAGGTTGTTGCCGATTATTGCGGGAACAATGCGAAAATATTTACACACAAAAAGATAGTCAATGGTACATAGTATATAGTATCGATGAATAGGTAACGGATGGGTGAGAAAACGATCAGCACAAGGTCTGGCACAAACGTGCCGTTACCAGGTAAAAAAACCCAGGTTAAAACCTTTACTATGAATAAGGAAGACGCTTATGAAAAACGGTATCACTCGGCGCGACTGCCTGCGAATAATGGGAGTATCTGGGCTTGGCATTGGTACGAGTTCGGTAATCGGTAAACAGCTATCGCCCCGGGATATTGGTCAAAGCGGTTTCCAGAGTTCCGTAATCACCACCAACAAAGTCCAGGAAAACCGATCCAACGCCGTACTGAAAGGCGGTAAAGTCATCCAGCCCCAGCGCCAACTGCCCGTGCTCACCGAGACGGATGTACTCGTAGTCGGAGGCGGTTCTGCTGGAATCGTCGCTGCCATCGCCGCCAGACGGGCCGGCGCCAAAGTCACTGTCGTCGAACGATACGGCCACTTCGGAGGCCTCTGGACCGGCGGACTGGTACTTACCATCCTCGGTCACATCGCCCAGGGGCCAAAGCAGGTCTGTCAGGGAATAGGAGAAGAAATAATGCGCCGCCTCGATAAAATGGACGGTGCAATCATCAACCGCAGTCCCGGCTCCAATCCCATCGTCGATGCCGAAGCCGTCAAATACCTTATGGTGGAAATGATAGAAGAAGCCAGGGTCCAGGTCTTTCTTCACTGTTGGGGAGTCGAAGCTATTACGCAGGACAACTCCATCCGCGGCGCCGTATTCGAATCTAAATCAGGCCGACAGGCAATCCTCGCAAAAGTTGTCATCGACGCCACCGGTGACGGAGACATTTTCGCCGCTGCCGGCGCTCAATTCGAACATCGCTCTCACAATGTCGGATTAGCTTCCCGGATCGGAAATCTTAATCTCGTCGATAAAACCAAAACCGCCGACACTGAAAAACCCAAACGTCTTGGATCGGTCACCCCCGTGCGCGGCGTCAACTGGGTCAACCTAACCGGCCCGGAAGTCGACGGACTCGATCTTGCCACTCTGACACGTATGGAAATGAACCATCGCAAATACATCTGGAACAAAATACAGAAAGTCCGCAATGTCCCCGGTTATGATAAAGTCTATCTTGTTGAGACCGCCCCGCAGCTTGGTGTCCGAATCACGCGGATCCTCAACGGCCTCAAAACTGTAAAAGTAAACGATCTAAAAAATTCCATCCGGCATACCGATGTCATCGGCGTTGGCGGTGCTTCTAACGCCGAACACGTAGAATGGCAGATTCCTTACGGGGCCTTAATCCCACGCACCGTTGACAATGTCCTTGCCGCTGGACGATGCATTAGTTGCGATCTGCGCATGGCTGATCTGGTTCGCCTGATACCCAACTGTTTCGTCACCGGTCACGCCGCCGGAGTGGCAGCCGCCGTGGCAGTTCGGGATCGCTGCAAGCCACGCGACGCCGATATAACCGAAATCCAGAAAATCCTTCGGCAACAGGAGGCATACCTCGGTTGAGCGATAAGGAGCTGTCAGAAAAATCTGTCATAAAGCCAGTAGGCATCCGAAATCATTTCAGGTTGCTGGTCCGCCTCGTTTGTCTCATCGCAGCGGTGCTGTGCCTCGTGCCCATCAGAGACAAAGACGCTCTCCTGCCTCTTGTCCCGGCCTTGAGTTCTTTCGTCGCTGTCACATCAATCCTGGCAGCAAAGACAATCAAACCAATCCTTGGACTTGGACTCGTTGCCGGTCTTATTGCACTCTATCGGCATCGTTGGTTTTGCCGCTGGGTATGCCCTATGGGGTTGTGCTTAGAGGGCGCAAGCTGCTTAGGCAAGCGCCTAAAGCGAAAACCTTCTCAAGCCATGTCGATAGGCCGATGGTTGCTCGCACTAACACTCGGTGGGGCAATCTTAGGTTGTCCATTGTTCCTCTGGTGTGATCCACTCGCTCTATTCAGCGGCATTTTCCTCTTGAGCGAACAACACCAACTGCTCGCAGGTGCCGTGTCGTTTCTGCTCTTTATGCTGCTGCTGATCTTCTCGTTGCTGTGGCCACATGTATGGTGCCGTGGTCTTTGTCCCTTGGGAGCTTTTCAGGACCTGCTCTCTATAATGTCTCGATCCGTCCGCTCAGTTCTAAGGCCCGCAACCGATCAACCGGATTGCAGCTATTCGGGACATCCTGTTGCAAGGCGTACCATACTCGGATTGATCGTGGGGGCAACTTCAGCGAGCATCTTGCGTCTTACCGGTAGCAAACCTTCACAACCCCTTAGGCCGCCGGGGGCGGTGGATGAACTTACCTTCAAAGGGCTCTGTACCCGCTGTGGCAACTGTATCCGTTCGTGTCCGCACGATATCATCCGTAGAGACACGGGACAGTACGGTATTGCCGGAATCCTGACTCCCGTTCTGACTTTTAATAAGAACTACTGCCGGGAAGACTGCAACCGCTGTACATTGGTCTGCCCAAGCGGAGCATTGGTAGGTGTGGACCTCGACAATAAGCCGGATATACAAATTGGCATAGCCCAGGTCGATATGAACCTTTGCCTGCTCGGTGAAGACCATGAATGCTCGGCTTGCAT
>CAZWME010000749.1:0-3133 GCA_964634515.1 uncultured Pirellulales bacterium
AATCTGGCTGGCGCAGCTACCGGTACGGCTGTTGCCAGAACCATCGGACAGGGAATTTTAACGGAAGAGGTTATTTCACAGTTTCAATATGTGCCAGTAGTTGCCGCTTTAGCCTCAATAATTATCTGGGCTGCGCTGGCTGTTTTCGTCGCTATCAAAGGGATTCAATACCTTGGGAAAGTATCGACCTTTCTGCCTATTGTGCCATTGCTGATGATTCTCATTGTGTTCTTTTCAAATATTGGCAACGCAGGTAACTATACGCCCCCTGAAGGCGGCCGACCTGTCATCGGATTCCTTGCCATAATAGGAATGGTCGTGGGCTTTTTTGCAACAGCAGGCGCAGCGGGCGTGGACTTTGGGATGGGTAACCGTAATAAAAAAGACATTCATTATGGCGGTCTTGTCGGTATTGCCCTGGCTATTATTATCGCCGGTGGTCTGCCGCTAATTGCTATCGCAGGGGCGCATGGTTCTGAAACACCTCCTGAAGGCTACCTCTTCGACGCGGTTATCAAGGCACAGGGAGGATTTTTAGCTACTATCATGTTTGCCCTATTTGCGGTAGCAAGCTTTGCCCCAGCTTGTTTCTGTTCGTTCATCGCAGGTAACAGTATCGGGACCATGTTTCCGAAACTCAACAAGACAGTAATGATTGTGATTGGAGCCATCATATCTATTTTCCTGGCTGTCAAGGGCTGGGCTTTTAACCTGGGTAGTGTATTTGGGTTAATTGGCGCATCCTTCGGTCCGATTTGCGGATCGATGGCCGCAGACTATATACTAAGCGGCTTTAAATGGGCCGGTCCCAGGAAAGGAATTAACTGGGCGGGCTACATTGCTTGGGCTGTTGGTTTTATAGTGGCCATCCTTCCAAATCCAATGATTGTAAAGGTCACGGGCATAACGTTTTCTTTCATTACGCCAGCGCCGGTTATTGCCTTTGTGATTGGTTTTGTTCTTTACTACGTTCTTGCCAAGGCCGGGCTTGAGCCACCGGTAGTCGAAATGTCTGCCGCTGCGGCCCCGGCTGAAAGCGCACCACAGGAGACGCCGGCAGAGGATAAAGCAGGCGAATAAAAACAGGATTGAGAGCAAAAGCTCAGTGATTTTGCTGATTATTTTGATTAATCTATTATTAACGGCAGGGATTTAGTGTTCCTGAATTCCTGCCGTTTTTTTTATTTGAGAAAATTTTATTTAAGCTAAATATCGTATTATCAGTTTCTTAGGTCTGTTCTTTCCGGAGGAAATACTTTGAATAATCTGATTTGAAAAGAAAAAAAATATACTTTTGTGCGGCTTGACAACGTCATACATATAGGATATTATGCCCGCTTTGGTGTTATATGGATATTCGATAGTGTAATGGTAAATTAACAGTTTAGTCAGTTACGTAGAATTGTGGTTTTTTTAAGGTAAAGGAAATGATGAAGAAAGATTTTGTTTCTATTATGAAAATTTGTGTACTGGTATTTTTGGTAATGCTTTTATGCTATGTTCCCGGCTGCAAGAAATCTTCTCCTGAGGATGACAACGAGGGTTCAGCTCAGCCGTCTGTAAGCGAACATCCGTCTTCAAGTGAGCATCCGTCTTCAAGTGAACATCCATCTGCAAGCGAGCATCCGTCTGCAAGCGAGCATCCTTTTACTGAGCCGACTGTCACAAAAGAGACGACTGCTGTGAAGAGCACTGCTCCGGCTGGAATGGTACCGATTGACATCAAGCTGCCTAAACCGATGTTTGTGGGCACGCCGCAGAGCACAAAAGTAGCCAACCTCGAAAAACCCTTAGGCAAGCCTCGTCCGCCGTTTTTGGCCCCGGCAGGGACTACAAATGTTGCCCTCGGAAAGCCGGTAGCCAGCAGCGACGAGGAACCTATCATCGGTGATATAGAAATGATAACAGATGGCGATATGGAAGCCGCCGACGGCAGTTACGTCGAGTTAGGCCCGTTCGCACAGGATGTTACAGTTGACCTCGAAGCCATGCATGAAATTTACGCCATTATAGTATGGCATTACCATAAGCAGGCCCGGGTTTATTTCGATGTGATAGTGCAGGTTGCCGACGACCCTGATTTTATAAAGAATGTCAGAACGCTGTTCAACAATGACATTAACAACTCTGCGGGTATTGGGGTTGGCGAAGATAAGCACTATACTGAAACCAACGAGGGCAGGCTTATCGATGCCAAAGGTGTCAAGGCCCGTTATGTCCGCCTCTACAGCAACGGCAATACCGGCAATGATTTGAACCACTATATCGAGGTGGCGGTTTACGGCAAGTCGGTAAATTAAGATGGCCAAAAAATGTTGCGTGCTCATATTGGCCGCGACAATACTTGCGCTTGTTTTGCGTCTGCCGCGGCTCCAGCAACGTCCTATGCATGGCGATGAGGCCGTTCACGCCGACAAATTCGGCGAACTGCTTGAAGATGGTGTTTATACATACGACCCGTATGAATACCACGGCCCGACGCTTAACTACCTGACTTTAATCCCATCATGGCTGAGTTCCGCCAAAAAACTGACGCAGGTCAGTGAGTTCACCTTGCGCATTGTTCCCGTTTTTTTCGGGGTGTCTCTGGTATTGCTGGTTTTGTTAATCGGCAGGGGGCTGGGCTCGAGGGCTGCGATTTTGGCCGCTTTGTTTACTGCAATCTCACCGGCTATGGTTTTTTACAGCCGTTATTATATCCAGGAAATGCTCCTGGTATCTTTCACTTTTGGCGCAATTGTTTTCGGTTATCGCTATACGCAAAGCAGGAAAATCGCCTGGGCGATTTTTGCAGGGATGTGTCTGGGGCTTATGCACGCCACCAAGGAAACGTGCATCATAGCTTATGGCTCAATGTTTTTGGCTGTTTTGGTGATGCTGTTGATGCGGCGGGAAAAAGGTTCGATTGTTAATACTGTTAAATGGATTAGGCCCTCACATTTTCTTGCATTTTTGGCGGCGGGGGCAGTTGCCTCAACTTTGTGTTACTCATCTTTTTTTAGCAATCCGCGCGGAATTCTGGATTCGGTTCTAACTTATACAACCTACTTCGATCGCGCCGGTAATAACACACTTCATATCCATCCGTGGTATTACTACATCAAGATGCTGCTGTATTCCAGATTTTTTGACG
>CAZWME010000750.1:0-3132 GCA_964634515.1 uncultured Pirellulales bacterium
ATTTCGGAGGAATTTTTCACGCTTCTAGTTATTTCTCATACTGTAGTATAATAAATCGATATAATTAAAGTTATTCTGTTCCAATAGCCGAACAAAAACAACAGCTTAATCGTGTCATATTAATTTATCTTTACTAAAATTAAAAGGTTATTGAATTGACTGTTTCGGTCAGCTTATTGTAGAATGATGAACGACGTATGTGGTTTAATAACCTTATTTCCTGACATTGAAAAAGGGGACATTAATGGCTAAGAAAATGATAACAATCTTGTTGGTGGTCACCGTTAGCCTCGGCCTGGTATTCGTTGCCGGCTGCGAGAGTGACGCTCAAACCGGCGCCCTTATCGGTGCAGGGGTTGGCGCCCTTGCCGGCCAGGCCATAGGCGGCGATACCGAAGGAACACTGATTGGCGCTGGAGTTGGCGCCGCCGGCGGTTATATAATAGGCAACGAACAGGACAAGAAAAAATAGATTTCGACCAGCTTCCGGGCCTCGCTGGCAAAAATACTTCGTCTAAATAGATCGGCCAAATCAGAGCATCGAACGGGTGATTAGCTGGACTTTGGCAAATTTTGTAACCTCTGTTCGAAACAAACAGAGATGAACTTTAAAAATATGTTTACAAAAAAGCTGAGGGCCGAGGATAGCTTTTCATCCTCAGCTTTTTAATTGAGTTCAAATACTGTCAGGCCGGTATCAGCCCGGCAGTCCTTACCATTCCGTGGTCAGCCTCGACGGTAGAGTGTTGCACATCCTTCTTATCAGCCGTTGTACATGTTTGGCTTCCTTAGGCGATAAAGCATAAGCTGTCACGCCACCGCCGCCGCCCATCGGTCCACCAGTAACACCACCGAACAGCTCATTTTCCTTCCTTGCACCGGCACCCCATCCATTTCCAAGACTTAACCATCCTCCGGCTTTGCTTGCCCCATTGCCTATCCATAAAACACTGCCATCTGTGACATCTACCATTTTGGCCGTAATAAAGATTTCATCACCAAAGTGCGGGACATTCACTATCAGAATGGCAGGGACATTGATAATATCCCTGGCCTCGGCAAGACCCGCCTCAGTACCTAAATCCGAAGCCTGGACTTCCCGCTCTTCAAGTGCCGCTGCAACATTAGACCATTCTTTTGGTGCATAACCCTTCTTCAGGAGTTCCATCTCAAAATATTCAGCAATTTGATTTTTGGCCGCCTGGCTTTGGAGAGCACCTTCAACTGCTACCACAGCGACCGAATCTAACATACTAAAGTTATAACCGGCCCTGAAGTGGCTTTCTGCACGCCCTGAAGCGCAACCGCCAATAAATAAAATGGCAATTATCAGTATATTAACGACGATTTTCATATCATAATACCTCCGAAAGAACAGAACAATATTGTGAGCAAAAGAATAATATAATATACAGGTTTTTTATGAAATTGTCAAGTTTTTTTTGGTATCTTCCTGATATATAATACTTTACAAAGGCAATTTATTTGTTCTAACCTGTTTCACAGGCGCCGGAAAAAAATGTCGTCGCAAGACATTAAAAAAGGCCGAAGATTTCCTTGTCCCCGGCCTTTTTATAGGGACCCCATTTCGCGAACCAACGCAAAATGGGTACCCTATGTATTTATCCACCTCCCACACGAAGGGGGCAGCTCCGACAGGACCGCATGTGCTACATCGGATTATAACTACCATCTATGTAACTGGATTGTTTTTGAGGAGAATTAGGCCATTTCATCTCATCAAACAAAAACTCTTTGGCCTGACGTATCATAACATCCGGCATACACGGACACATCTCAAAAGAACCGATGATATCATTATCATATTTGTCCAAAGTCTTAAGCAGATAATCCCAATTTTCACGAGAAATACCTCCGTGCAGTCCGGGCGGCTCATGATCGTCGTTTTGGCCGTAATTATCCGTCAAATGCAAATGTGATATTCTCGGCGCCAAATCTTCCACATATTGTTTAAATGGAAATTCACGATCCAGATTTGCAAAACCTATGTCCAGGCAATATCGGACGGATTTGAATCTCTTTCCAACCTGTTTTAGCAGGGGCAACCGGCCGGTCTCGACGCATAGTTTGATATCGTTTTCGTCGGCCATTTTCACCACCTCGTTAGCAAAATCACAGCCGTTTAGCTCCGGGGCATCGGCAATTCCCATGTTCTGCATGTCGGCTACAATATTTGCACCGAGCAGCCTGGCACATTCTATTTGCTCTTGCCATTGCTCTAATGTCGGGCTGTCGCCGCGGGACCGCATCGCCACCAGCATATCATTGGTAGCGGAAATGAGTCTTGTCCAATTACGCTTCTGGAAACGACATTCACTCTGGCCCTTTATAGTGGGCCATAACTCTATACCGAAACCCAGTGACTTTAAGAACTGGCACTCCTGCTCAAAAGAAAGAGGGTGTTCATGCCCCCAAAATACCATCGTAGAAACAGCGTACCTAATGTGCATGATTTACCTTCTCCCTTTTCGAACAACTCATAAGCTTCTCGTTCCAAATAGTGTGTAATCAGTACTATTATCGATTAAAAACAGTTGCATATTAAAAGTTTGTTTAAAAATAGAGCATTTTTTTTTGTGTAAATTTTATAGAATATTTATGGTCAGTTAAGAATTGTTGGTCTGTCGGTGTTCCTTTTGAAACAGGTTCGACAAGCTCACTACAGTTTGGGTTTGTTTTGTTTAAAGCAGAATACAGGAAACAGAAGACAGAATTCAGAAAAAAGACGGCAGAAGACATATATCCGACCTCTGACATTCGGAATCGGACATCGGTCTTTACCCCTTTCGGGGTAGGGAAATTGGCTTTAATTGGGTTTGATTGGGTTTGTTTTTTGGGCCATATCCGCATTTTCTTCATAATCGCTTGTAAATACACAGCTTGCATCAATTTTTCCCCTTTAGACAAATTGGCTTTGGATTGGCTTTAATTGGCTTAAATTGGCTTTGAATTGGCTTTGTTGTCTGAATTACCAAATGTCCAACATACACGTATTTACTTGTCGCATAAGAGCTTACGTTAATTTTGGCCGACTTGACTTTGGGTTTGTTTTGCATAAAAAGGGTTCATCCGGTTAATGCGTAGGTTGATCTATGCAGATTGAAGATTCTG
>CAZWME010000751.1:0-3125 GCA_964634515.1 uncultured Pirellulales bacterium
TAGTCCAGTTATCATCATCGTCAAGCTCATCCTCTGAGACAAAGCTGCTGACCTTATCATATAGTAATCCCCAGTTTTCCCCCCAATTGTAAATCTCTTCCAGGGGTGTTTTATTTTTGTGCATTTTGGTCAGGTTTTTCTTGTCTTTTTTCCAGTATTCGATACCTTCCTTGCCCTGCTCAATCTTCTGGTCTATTTCCTCATCTGTCTTATTGTACTTGTTGCTATAAAAATCGTCAGTAGTAGTGTCTAACTCCTTTCTGATAAGGCCAACTTCATACTTATAAGCCCGTCGAAGTCGCCAGTAGGCAACTGCTACTTTCTCTACCAGAATTTCTTCTAAAGTTCCTGCCGGAGCAAGCTGCGTTTTCAGGTCTTCTATGAGAGCATCAAACTCTTCTGGGCTTTCGGCACCTTCCCCAACAGTAATGACTGCTTCTTTAGCAAGTAAGCCGTGTTTCAGGGCATTGTATTTTATAATGTCTTTGCCTTCTTCGGTCTTTACTCCACCTTTTTGTGCATTGGTTTTATTAGCTTCTAATTGTTTTTCTGATATGGTCATTGTAAATCTCCTTGAATATGAATTTGGACTAATGCCTTGATTGCTGCTTTGATATGCTCTGGTAGTTCCGGCCAGATAGTTACTAATTCAGCAAGGTCTGAGGATAGATAATCTGCTTGATTTTTGGGTGTTTTTGAATTATCTTTGTAAGCTGGTTTGTAAGCGCCGGTTTCGTCCGGCTGTAAGTCTTTGTTATTATTGTTGTTAGATGTTTTAGTCAACGGATTTCTAATCCGTAGGCCGCAGGTTCGAGTCCTGCCGGGCGTGTTATATGAGCCGGGAGATAATAGCCATTCTGGACTTTGGAAGTCAGTACGGTCAACTGATAGCAAGGAGAGTTCGCGAGCAGAATGTGTATTCACAGATTTGCCGTGCGGACATAGCGGCGGAAGAATTATCAAAGTTAGGTGTCAGGGGAATAATATTATCCGGCGGACCTGCGAGCGTTTATGATGAAAAAGCGCTAGTATGCGACGAGAAAATCTTCGAGCTGGGTGTCCCTATTCTGGGTATCTGCTACGGGATGCAATTAGGCTGCCAGGTTTTAGGCGCAAAAATTATCGCAGCCCAAAGACGCGAGTACGGGCGAACGATTCTATCTATTCTTGACAAGAGTGACTTGTTTGCGAATATTCCGGATTCAATCACGGCCTGGGCCAGTCACGGTGACCAGATAGGACAGCTAAGCGACGACTTCGTCAAATTGGCTACTACCGATACCTGTCCGTATGCAGCAGTCAGGCACAGCAAAAAGAAATTTTTCGGCGTTCAGTTTCATCCCGAAGTTTCACATACCCCCAAAGGTTCGCTGATTTTGAAAAACTTCCTTTATGATATTTGCCGCTGCAGCGGCGATTGGAAAATGAGTGATTTTGTCAGTGATACCTTAGAGGCGGTTCGCTCACAGGCTGGCGATGCTAAAGTGATATGCGGGCTGAGCGGCGGCGTTGATTCTTCCGTTGTAGCTTCGTTGATGCATAAGGCCATAGGAGATCAGCTTGTTTGTATTTTCGTTGATAACGGCCTGCTTCGAAACAACGAATGCGAGGATGTCATATCGACCTTCCGGAACCATTTTCATATGGATTTGCGGGTGGTTGACTGGTCCGAGCAGTTTTTAGCCGCTCTGGCCGGCGTTACCGACCCTCAGCAGAAACGAAAAATTATCGGTGCGGAATTTATTAAGGCCTTTGAGTCGCAGGCCTCGAAGATTCCGAATGCCAGGTTCCTGGCACAGGGAACTCTTTATCCCGATGTTATAGAGTCAGGCTCGAAGGACGGTAATCCGGCGGCGAATATAAAACTGCATCACAACGTAGGGGGGCTGCCGGACGAGATGGACTTCGAGCTGATTGAGCCGTTGAGGGATTTGTTTAAGGACGAGGTTAGGGTTGTCGGTGAGTATCTGGGACTGCCGGAGGATCTTGTCTGGCGTCATCCTTTCCCGGGGCCCGGTCTTGCCGTCAGGGTAATCGGAGAGATAACAGAAGAAAGACTGGAAATTCTCCGGGCTGCCGATGAAATCCTGATAGACGAGATAAAATCCGCAAGGCTCTACAGAAAGATATCACAGGCTCTTACGGTCCTGGTACCTGTCCAGACAGTCGGTGTCATGGGCGATGAACGAAGCTATGAAAACATTATTGCCGTTCGTGCCGTCGAGACAGTTGATTTTATGACCGCCGATTTTTCGCAAATCCCGTACCAGGTGCTGGGCATAATATCCAGCAGGATTATCAATGAGGTCAGGGGCGTCAATCGCGTCGTTTACGATATATCCAGCAAACCCCCCGCAACAATAGAATGGGAATAGTGTCCGCCTTTTGCCACGACCCTCATTGCAACGGGACTTTTAGACATAAATCTGTTCCGGCTCGATGAATTTCATCGCTTTGGCTATAACAGCCGCTCAAAATAGCAAAATAAGTATTGAATGCATGAGGTTTTTAAACATGACGTACAACAGTCAACAAGTTCAATGTGCGCCGTGTTTGCGAAGTAGTTCTTCCAGTTCTTTATGATGGGTTTTTTCGGTAAGCCCAAGTGGAGTCAAACCATCCTTGTTCTCGGCATTTACATAGGCACCTTTTGCTATGAGCAGTTCTATTATCTTCTTATAACCTCTCTCGACAGCGCTATGCAGGGGGGTTGTCCCATATTCGGTTCGAGTGTTTACATCCCCGCCCTTAGCAATGAGAAATTCCACCACATGCTTATGACCCATAAAGACCGCTATATGCATAGGAGTATACTGGTTTTTCGCTTTATTGTCCACATCGGCTCCGTTTGCGATGAGTGTTTCTGCCACATCTTTGTGTCCAGATGCGGCAGCATCAAACAAAAGGGTAGAGCCTTCGGCTTTTACATCAAAACCCTTTGCAAGAAAAAGCTCCAACATATCCTTATGACCTTTTGTGACAGCCTCATGCACTGGAGTTTTCCTCCACCTGTTTTCGGCCTTTATATCTGCTCCATTGGCAATGAGCAGTTCCGCTGCGTCTCTTTGCCCTCTTTTTGCAGCCATATGAAGAGGAGTCAAATTATAGGGATCTTTGGTATTAAC
>CAZWME010000752.1:0-3115 GCA_964634515.1 uncultured Pirellulales bacterium
TCTTTCCAGCGAGCAACCACCTTTTGGGGCGGAATATCATCAGATTTATGGCAGTCTTGGCCTAAACAGGAAGTATTCGCCCCTTCTGATTTCTTTTTCATCCAGTCGGCGATCATCTTCCTGGGTGAAATATCATGGACCGTATGACAGCCTCGACAGAAGGGATCGATTTTGTCGGCTGAATATAATGTCTCGGGGGGAGTTATATTGTTCTCGTCGTTTTGATGTGCGGAAGATTCACCGTGACAATTGAAGCAGCCGACATCAGCCTTGGCATGGCTATTAGCGAGAAATTCGGTTTTGTAGTTTGCATGGCAGACAAAGCAAGCTGTGTTCTCATTTGCAGCCTGGGTGGCAGCGGCAGCAAAAGCTTGTTCTTCCTCGCTTGGTTCATCAAGGAGTAATGGAGCACTTGTATCGATAACAAGCGGTGGAAGCCCTCCTGTGGTTTTGGCTTCATTTTGAATTACAGGGGCCGTCTTGGTTTCTGCCGGCTCAGATTCGATTGTTCGTGTGCAGCTCAGAAAAGCTATAATCGAAAGCATCAGAAGTATTACAAATATTCTTAAAAAATCATTGTCTCTTTTCATTTACTGTCCTTGTGAGAATGTCCAAAACTAACAAATCCATAAACAGGGCAGACTGCGATTCTTTTTCTACGGGAATGAGTCAACGAGATAAAGAAAAGCACCGATTATCAAACGTATTCCCAGTCTTTAAGCCATTGATAATTCGACGGCAGTGAAGCCCAGGCACTCTTCATAGCACTGTCAAGTTCGGCCTTTTCCTTCAAGTCGAGTACGCGACGTTCCTTAACGGCACGCGCAACGTTGTCAACCTGCTGGACGCTGATAAGCCCAGGCATAGGTGCTGTTATGGCCGGATTACAAAGGATATAGCGAATGGCCAACCGTGCAAGATTATTGTCTTGCTCTGCGTATGGGCTGTCCGGTGAGCTGTCACCTTTGAAAAGAGAATTGCTGGCAAACGGTTTAATGCCGAACCAACCAACATCGTATTTCCTGATAGTCGCCCAAAGGCCTGATTCATCGGTGATAAGTTTGCTGTTTGCGGTATATGGTGTCAGGATGACCTCGACCTGCTCGGAGTGCTTTTCGATGATTTTCTTAAGATTGGTCCTGTTGTGTGATGAAAAACCGATAAAACGGGCACGGCCGGTTTTTTTCGCCAAATCGAGGGCCTTAGCTGCCTCTTCGACCTCTGATTCAGTATGACGGCTGCTGTCAACAAGCAAACTGATTCGCCATATATCAACGTAGTCAAGACCGGCCTCCTTCATTCCTTCGTCGAGACCTTGTATGAGCTTCTCGGCAGAGCGCCATTCCTCGAAGCGGCTTTCCTTGATGTGCCATGAATAACCGAAATACATCTTGTCCCGTCGGCCTTTAAGTGCCTTGGCATAGGCGAGGATTTCCTCGCGGCAGCATGCGTCAATGTAGTTGATACCGCGATCGATACAGCGGTTAACTACATCATAACGGTTTTTCTGAAAATCACTGCGGTCGATGTCCGTTGTCATCCAGCCTTCCGGTTCGCTCCCGCCGATTATTTTCACCAGGCGCTTCCAGTGACCGCCGAGACAAATAGCGGAAATCATTAGGCCCGTTCTGCCGCAGCGGCGATATTCCATGTCGGAATTGTAATTAAGTATCTTGCGGGAATCTACCGCGCCGAGACTGTCGGACAGAGAAATTCCGGCACCAATTGCAGCCCCGGCCACCGCACTATCTCGAATGAACTGACGACGTGTTAGCTTATCACTCATTCTAAAACCTCCCTACTTACCCCCGTTTGTTCCGGGACACTATTTAAATTGACATTTTCCATTCGGTCCGTTCAGAATGACTTCTGTGCCTTCGATAACTCATAGTACCATAGATATTATCCGGAATTCAAGAAGATTGAATGTAATTGTAAAGTACCAAAATAATGCCAACAATGCATACGTATCATTATTTGTCAGCTCGATTGGGAACAGCACGGAATAAACAGAAGGCACGAGTTATCGCACTCGCGCCTTCTGTTTTATTTCTATCTTAGTGACTTACACCTTATCCGGCACGACGAATGGTTTGCGGTACGAGCAGGTAACGAACTTGTTGGCCTTGTAGGCATTGGGCCCGACAAAGCGTTCTTTCTTACGGTCGTAGGTCAACTCCGGTCCGAGGATAAATTTATCTTTTGCGGGATCGACTCCATTGGCACCCAACTGTCCCAGCACATGATAGAGCGTATCCAGGGCGTCCGGGTGTGTCTTCATACTCTCATGGACCTCATCAATGGTGGCCTCAGTTCCGGCACGCCAGGCGATATTGGCCTGATGACAGACCGCAGTTCCGAGATGGCCGACTTCGATATCCGCCGCAAGGTCCTGCCGACGTTCACTTCGAACACAGTCTATAAAGTTCTGGGCATGCGCCGATCCACCATCTCCTTTGTATTGGTGGATACGCTTGCCGTCTTTATCATAGGCTCCGCCACCTCCACGCGCAATCTTAATCGCGGCATGCTCGCACTGAATGTGATTTCCACCGCCGCGACCGAGATACATCGCACCCCTTTTGTCACCGCCACGTTGACCGGGGTGAGGAAGGTTGCGAATATCAACAACTACCGGTAAGCCGTTATAATCCATCAGTGAAAAATGCATATTGGGCGTTTCGCCGTTGTCGTCCCAGGCATAGCGATTGCCGGCCGCAACAACTTTGGTCGGCACATCATCCCAGCCCAAGATATGACGGAAGTCGTCGATGTAGTGAATTCCCCAGTTTGCCATTTCACCATCGCCCCAGTTCCACTGCCAATGCCAGTCGTAATGGAACTGTTTTCGCATGACCGGTGTCATCGGAGCCGGGCCTGCCCAGAGATTGTAGTCAATTTCGCTTGGAACGGGCTGAGGTTCAGTTACTTTTCCGATTGAGCCTCTGACACCCATCCTTGAGCAGTGAACCCAGAGCACCTTGCCCCACCTGCCCACTTTGATATCACGAGCAGCTTCCTGCGTTGAAGGGCACGAGCGATGTTGCGTTCCGGCCGCCACGATACGATTATACTTTCGAGCCGCTTCTACCATCTTGCGGCCTTCCCATATCGA
>CAZWME010000753.1:0-3082 GCA_964634515.1 uncultured Pirellulales bacterium
GTCGCTGCTGCGGGAAAACTCCGTATTTAAGCCGATATAAATATTGCCCATTTTGTAAGCTCCTTATTTTAAATGGTTAATGAGTGCTTGATTAAGCTACATTTAATATGTTCTTAGACAATAATTTGTTTGATGCTTCACCTCAACCTATTTTATTCCTGGATTCCCGCTTTCGCGGGAATGACAGGGTGGTACGATTGTCTAAAAACTTTGTAACAGTAGTCTAATGGATTAATTGACTACTAACTATTGACCTTATACGTTTATAGATGCCAAGGGCTGCGCATTGGCCGGGTCAACATTCGGTTCGCTTCATTATCACCGATGAACCGCTCCTTGGCCGGGTCCCAGTTCAGCTTGCGCTTTAGTCTGGTTGCGATTTCGGCGATCAAACCGAGATACGAAGCCTGGTGGCCTGCTTCAACCGGAGAAACCGGGTCACGGCGTGTTCGAACACAATCCAAGAAATCACGATGATGGTCTTTGGATTCGTGGAGGCGTGTCTGGTCAGGCTTAATATTTACCTCTAACAGCGAAGCGGGCTCGGCCCAAATTCCACTGCGATTGACATGGACCCACCCCTTGCCACCTTCAAAGCGGCAGCCTTGTTTATTCGGATTGTCAGTGTCCGTGTAAGTCATTTTCAGACCGGTGCGGTAGTTAAATTCAGCTTGCCAATCGTTTATATTATCGGTGA
The DNA here is from genome assembly GCA_964634515.1 of uncultured Pirellulales bacterium. Classification (GTDB taxonomy): domain Bacteria; phylum Planctomycetota; class Phycisphaerae; order Sedimentisphaerales; family Anaerobacaceae; genus NIOZ-UU13. Next base: position 698 of record CAZWME010000753.1, read on the forward strand.
GACCATCGTTGCGATAGCTACCCGTGCACGTAAACTCAAACGGCACACTGGTAAGAGCCGGACAGCCCCAGTTAGCAATGTCCAGATGATGAACACCCCAGTTGACGATGAAACCGGCGCAGTAATCCCATATCAGGTACCAGTCCGGCCAGGCATGTCTGCCGGCGTTGTAATGTTTCAGAGGAGCCGGACCAACATACATTTTGTAATCAAGCCCCGGGGGAATCGGCTCTTCGGTTGTAGGTTTGCGATATTTCCGCTTATAAGATGGCCCGGGCGCGGCGACCTTTACTGTATGGAGCTTGCCAAGATATCCGTTTCGTGCAAGCTCGCAGGCAAAACGGAATTTGCGGTCCGACCTCTGCTGTGTACCGGTCTGGAATACCCGGCCATACCTCCGCACCGCCTTGCGAATCGCCTGGCCTTCTGTTACCGCTACACCCAGTGGTTTTTCGCAGTACATATCTTTGCCGGCCCGTGCGGCTGCAACAGCCATCAAGGCATGCCAATGGTCCTGTGGGGCAATAACCACGGCATCAATATCTTTGCGGGCGAGCAGGTCGCGAAAGTCATTGTAGGCGGTGCAGCCCTTGTCGCCATAGTGCTTGTCAACAATTTCTTTGGCTTTTTGCCGGCGGTCGGTAACAACATCACAAACAGCTACAACCCTCGCATCCTCGTTTCCCAAAAATGCACGCATCTTCGAGGTGCCCTGGCCGCCCACGCCAATGCTGCCCATCACAATGCGATTGCTTGCAGCAACGCCACCAGCTTTGCCTAAAGCTAAAGAAGACACGACATATGGAAATGATATTGCGCCGGCAGCTAATCCTGTTACATCCTTAAGGAGCCGGCGCCGACTAATTTTTTCTTGCCTGGACATCACTATAATCTCCTCGAAAATAACATATTTGAAACCGTGCGGCTTAAAACCACACGGTTTCAAATTTTTATAACTCATGAGGTAAAGCTGCGAACACAATGCAAGGGCACTATTTCGCCTCACTTTTTATTCACAGATCCTACTTTTTGAATTTGGTCCATTTCTGTTTGCTCTTGTTGCTGGCCAGAACAGTCTCTATGAACTGCATACCACGCAGACCATCGTTAACGTTCGGGAAGTCCAGTGCCAAGGGGTCGGGTTTCGTTCTGGTTATTTTAGCCCGCACGGTATCAGCAAAGTTCAAGTAATTGTTGGCGAAGGCTTCAAAGAAGGCTTCAGGATGGCCGGACGGCAGTCGTGTGGCCCGTCCTGCTGCAGCGCTTTTCGCACCGACATAAGGATTGCCCCGCTTCCAAACCTGCTCAGGACCGTTCGGGAATTTTACATACAGGTAGTTGGGGTGTTCCTGATGCCATTCCAGACCCTTGTTTTCACCATAAATCCAGATGGCCAGATTATTCTCTTCACCAATGGAAACCTGACTCACGTGCAGAACACCCTTGGCGCCATTATTAAATCGCAGCAGAACGTTGCCGTCGTCATCCAAACGACGTCCCTTGACAAAAATACTCAGGTCCGCACACAGTTGTGTAATCTTCAGGCCCGTGATATATTCCGAGAGATTCTCAGCATGTGTGCCAATGTCACCCATAGATCCGGCGCCGCCGCTTTGCTTAGGATCGGTTCGCCAGGCTGCCTGCATCTGGCCTGTTTTCTCGATCGCTGTGGCCAGCCAACCCTGCGGGTACTGCACTACTATCTTTCGAATCTTACCTAATTCGCCTTTCTTTACCATGTCGCGAGCTAATTTGACCATCGGGTAGCCGGTGTAATTGTGCATAAGACCAAAGACTTTGCGGGTCTTCTTGACGAGCGTTTGCAGTTCCTTCGCCTCCTTGACGTTGATTGTCATTGGTTTTTCGCACATCACGTGGAAACCTGCCTTAAGAAAATCTCTTGCTATAGGAAAATGCCAGTTGTTCGGTGTAGTAATCGCGACAAAGTCTATCCTTTCACCTTCGGGCAGTTTAAGTTCGCCCTCAATCATTTGCTGGTAAGTGCCATAGACACGTTTGCGGTCGAGAAGAAGCTCACGCCCCATTTGCCTGGATTTTTTGGGGTTAATATCAAAGGCTCCGGCCACCAACTCGATATTATGATCTAAACTTGACGCCCTGCGGTGTACTTCACCTATAAACGCACCCGGTCCACCACCAATCATTCCCATTTTCAATTTTCGGTTGAGTTTCATATTTGCTCCTTTCAATAATAGCTCGAAATGATATCCTTTATTTTGATATTGTTCAAACTGTTCAGAAAAACATCTTTTAAAAAATTACTGCCTCCCATAAAACGTCTTTTCAAGATTATAAAGATACAGGCCGACAAAGCAACCCGAAAAGACGTCCTTTTCGAATTATAGAGGTTTTGGCTACTTGGAA
>CAZWME010000754.1:0-1215 GCA_964634515.1 uncultured Pirellulales bacterium
TCTCTCGGCTTCGGGTGCGTAGGAAGAACCTGACGCGAGATCTCTTCCGCGGTCGGATGCCGGCGTTTCCCCTTATTTACAGGGGCTTGCGCCTGAGCTGACGAAACCAGCAGGATGATGCTCAACAATGTTTCAATTCTAAATAAAGCACATCGTAATAATTTCATAATGTTTCTCCCAAATTTCCTGCCAGTTCGGAAATGGTTGAATCAGCCGTTCCTGAGCTATTGGTTTCGCACCGCCAATCACGACAAGGCCAGGTCGACCGCGCCCATGATGTTCGACGGATTGAAGCCGAAGTGAGCCAGCTCCTTGGGACGCGGCGAGAATACGTCGTACAGGTAGTCGCCGACGCGTGTGGCGATCTTCAGATAGCTGTTCTTCCTCGTCGCGCGGTGATGCACACAAGCGGCCGTCATCAGATGGCCCATGTTGTAGAACTCGTGGTTGTTCAGGTTCTCCCAACGATCGAAGCCCTTAAGTTGGACCCAGGACGAAAGGTATCCATCCGCCTGCTGCGCCTTGGTGACCCACGCGATGGCCTCGTCCATCAATAGATCGAGTTCCTCGTCTCTGGAGACCTCAAACAGATGCGCCATGGTCCCGATACACTTATGGCAATCCCCGTCGCTTCCCTTTGTCCCACCGGGATCGGCCTTCGGAACCAAACTGCCGGCCATCTTCAGGTCGTTGAACATGGCTGTATTGTCGGGCAATTGCATGACGCACCAGAGTTTCGGCGTCACCACGCGCCGGCACTACTCGTACTGCCTGCCCCAGAACCCGCTGGTCCAACGTACGTCTTTCAGCGAGACGCTTTGCAGTTTGATGTGTGGGCTGAGGTTGTCATTGGGGATGCTGCTCTCTCGGCCCACGGCACATCGGGAAAGTGCGGTCGTCGCCACCAGTAGCGTAGCTGCCTTCAGCGTTCTTTGAACTCTGTCGTTGATTTTCATTGTCACGTCTCCTTCGGAAATAACGGTTGACACGCATCCCCATTTATCCAGGGATTATATGCAGAACCGTGTATAAGACACCTTTACAGTGCTGCTCCTTAGTTCGTCCAGAGGTCTAAGAGAGACTTTGTAGCCCCTATTGAAACCGTGTATAGATCATGTCGTTATCTTAGACTCTGTCCCCGTCGGCGTCCAAAAAAAACCAAACATACGAGATAACGTTCGCTCTTGGCTCAAGAAGTCTGGAATATAATCACTA
>CAZWME010000754.1:1225-3082 GCA_964634515.1 uncultured Pirellulales bacterium
ATATATACTACGAACGTCAAATTTTCAAGCGAAAAATTACGTTCAGGACATACATCCCGAAGCTCTCTTTGAGCTAAAATTCTCAAATGCAACACTTTATCTTCTTATGAGTTCTTGCTTGATAGTTATGAAGGCTAAAAAACTTGTCGCTTCGTTACTACTTACACTTATGAGGTTACAGGTAATCTTTCCAACGACTTTATTATGGAAGCAGTTGGAAGAGCCGACAATGCCGTAAGAGTAGTATAACGCCGTTCTGCAGAATGATAGTCAAGCAGGTGTCACAGCCAGTCACTAGCCGGTATTTGATCAACTGCATGTCGCAATACAGGATCAACATTCGTATAAACTTTATTGGTAAGATCTGGAGAAGAATGCTCCAACAATTTCTGTATGACAGCTGTGGATACACCGCGCTGAGCTAGCACAGAACCAAAAGTCTTGCGTAAATCATGAAATGTGTAATCTTCCAAACTAAGTTTCTTACGTATTTTCGTCCATTTGTAGCGGCTGAAATAATCATTAAATAATTTTTCTTGCTTAACATCTAAACCAGAAACATATTTCTTCAACTCAACCATGATCGGAACCGGCACAGGCCGTGAGCCCATACTCTTTCTGGTCTTTCTACTCCTTGTAGTGACAGAGTTGTTTTCAAAATCAATGTCTGAGACCAATATTGAGTCAACGTCACCTAATCTGAGTCCTGTACCTAAGGCTATCAGAATTCTCATCCTCAATGTCTTATGTCGTTTAGAAGCCGAAATTATTTTCTTTATTTGCGTATTACTTAAGGATTTGACAGGCTTTTCATCTTCCTTTAATTCTTTGAATTCAATGTCACCATTTACATATCTGTTTTTTCTGCACCAGCGAACAAACGCTCTCAAGTTTCTGATATCTTTGTTGAGTGTTGAGCGAATTACCTCTTCACCTCTTTTGAGTATGTACTTGTCAATAGCATCTTGAGTAATTTGTTTAGAATTGCATTTTCCTATTATCCGTTCAAAGTGACGCAATGTAAGGGCTGCTTCATAAATTGAATCTTCTACATAACCGGCTACTTTTTTACTGTGCAAATACTCATCTAACATCTTTTTCCAATCTACTTTAATAGTTCCAGTAAATACGTCAGAATTCAATTGAACATATTTTATCTTGCGAAAATGCTCAGATAGAGCTTTAGTTGGCAATGCTTTTGTTTTGCGTTTACCGCTTTCATACCACCCGACCCACCAGCCTTTTATACCCTTTCGTTTGTAGATCCAAGTCTTTTTCATATCTCGATTTATCGTAATTTTAAGTATACAAATCAAGTGAAAAAGAATGGCTAGTTTCGTCCAAAACAGTGTCAAAATAGTGACAAAGTTAGAGTGCCAAAATTTTATTGGCTATAAGTCTATATTTTATAATGATTTATGTACACAAAGATTTTATTTCAGCCGTCTACTTAATCCGACGCAACAAAAACCTTCATTTTTTCGCTAAAATCAAGGATTGTTAGATTCATCAGTAACCCTCACTTTTACACCAAAATCCAAACATTTATAAATTCTGCTGATTTCACATTTGGGCACTAATGTGAAGAAAATGAAGCAAATTGATGAATTTCCCCGCGTAGAAAGACAGACAAAAGAGGCCAAATCTTCAAATGTGAAATTTTCTAAAAAATATGAGCGTTTTGGTGAGATTATAAGGTATTTAACGGCAGAAGAGCTTAATCAATTCTTTGATAGTATTGACAACTATTATCACAAGCTGGTTTTCCAGGCGATTTATGAGTTGGGTTGTAGGGTAGGCGAGTTTGTGAGAATACAAGTTAAACACTTGAACTTCAGCAGGAGCACTGTTCATTTC
>CAZWME010000755.1:0-3072 GCA_964634515.1 uncultured Pirellulales bacterium
CTTCCATTCTGTCATCCCTGCGAAAGCAGGGATCCAGGAAAGTATCGGTAAATGTAGGATGGGCTTTAGCCCATGCTGTTACTGAGTTTTTTATTATCAAGCAGCCATCTTTATGATAAAATAAGCTTTTTGGAGACAGGACATGAAAACTAAAGATTTCATCACAAAAGCAATCATCGTATTATTCACCATCGCCTCTCTTGCAATAAATTGTCCCGCTTACTCAGCAGGCAACTCAATTGACATGCCTGCCGAGATCCTCCGTGACAAAATCCGGGGCGGCCTTCTCGGCCAACTACTCGGCAATCTCAACGGCCTTAAACACGAAATGAAATATATCAACACCCCCGGCAATGTAAAACAATACACCCCCTCACTTCTAAAAGGAGCCCGCACCGATGATGACACAGACCTGGAATGGGTCTATATTGTCGCGATGCAGCGAAACAACACTACTATGCTGTCCCCTCATTTGATTACTAAATTATGGAAAGAGCGAATCAACAATCGTATATGGTGTTCGAACCAATATGCCCGCCAACTGATGGACATAGGTTTTCAGCCGCCCCTGACAGGCAGCATTGTCTTTAATCCATGGGCCAATTTCAATATCTCCGGCCAGTTTATCTGCGAGTCATTCGGCCTCGTCGCCCCTGCAATGCCCCAGACAGCCGCAAAAATCGGCCTCAATTACACCCGTGTCACCATCGATGCCGAGCCGGCTCAGACAACACAACTGTTCACAACCATGATAGCAACTGCTTTCATAACTGATGACATAGACAATATTATAGATGTCGGCCTTAAAGCCATCGATAAAAACTGCGCTATCATGCAAATTGTAAATGATGTCCGCAAATGGCATCGCTTAAACCCCAATGATTGGCGCACAACCCGCAAGCTCGTCAAAGAAAAGTACAGCCTTCACGGCGGCCGGATGCGAGATAGAAACGGACACGAACTAAATACCGCCTCGACCATTGCCGCCTTGCTTTACGGCCGGGGTGACTTCGTAAAAACCCTTATCACCACATTCAATTTCGGCTGGGATGCCGACAACAACGCCGCTACTTCCGGCACTATCATCGGTGTAATCAAGGGCTACCGCTGGATGATGCAGCAGGATTGGCAGATAGTTGACCGTTACCATAATACAACAAGAGATAACATGCCTATGGATGAAACAATAACCAGTTTCGCCGATAGAATTATCGACCTCTCTGAGCGTGTAATTATCGAAAACGGCGGCCAAAGAAAAAACATCTCCGGCCAAATAGCCTATCAAATACCCGCCGAAAAACCAAAGAACATCGTCCCACTGCCCAATCTCACTGATCAGATAACTCTCTTGCAGTGGGAAAATAAACCAAGAATCAGAATAACAATAAAAAATGAAACCGATAAACAAAAACTCGCCTACGCCGCTTATTCGGCAATCTGCCTCGACCTTGCCCCAGACCTTAAACAACAATACCCCGAACAATGGTCCAAAGCTCTTGAAGCATTAAACAAATACCCCAAGGTTGTCCAGGTCATGTTCTTCCACAGCCCCTTCACCGAAGGCGACCAGCTACGCAAAAAAGCCCTCGCCTCCGGCCTAAAACAACCAAAACAAAAAATCAAAATCTGGTAGCTAATCCTGCTCCCCTGTAGTTTACTCATCGGTAGAAAAACTCATTCGTAAACAGCAACATGTAGCGAGTTGACACAAGAGTTTATCCTCGATGTGAGCTTACTTGCTTCCCTGTCGGGGATCATCCTAAGCGGAGCAAAGCGCAGTCGAAGGGTCTGTTTAAAATAATTGCCATTCTGAACGTAGTGAAGAATCTCAATTCCAATAATCAATAGTCAATTATCAATAATCATTTAAAAAGGCTTGCCCCACCGTCTATTCTATACGCAATACACTTTTGTCCCCAATGTAGGGACAAGCCCATATGGTTGCCCTTTTTACCACGACGTTCTCCCGATGCGCCATTTCCATTATCGTTGTAGGGGCGGTTCGTAAACCGCCCAGGCGAATAATCAATATTCAACCAACGTGTCATCCCGAGCAAAGTCGAAGGATTTGTTTAAAACAGATGTCATTGCGAGCGAAGCGCGGCAATCTTCAATCAAAAACAAAATCATAAATAATCAATCGAAAGGGCAACAACCGGCTGATCACTAATTGTCAGGGTTGGGCTATTATGATTATTTACCTTTGTGCATGATTTCATCGATCCTCTTCTCAAACTTTGGATTATTTCTGTATCCATCATCATAATACCATAGCCTGGAAATAAGCTCTTTATCACCATATTCAAAACTTTTGGAAAATGCCTTAAAATCCTCAGTATATGCACATACTCCAAAATGGATTTCAAAACCACCGGTCATTTCTATCAATACACGCCCATTGTCGTTCTCGTCTATATAGACATATCTGGGCCTGAGTTCCAGAATCTCTCGTGGAAATTTTGATACCTCCGGATCAGGGCGGACAAAGACCTCATATTTCCCCGGCTTTAGCTCTCCATTGGCAACTTGTTTTGAAAGCTTGTTACAAGCCTCCAGGAGAGCCTGATGATCTGTCTCGCATAAAAGGCGCACTCTCACTCTATCTAATAAGTAATGAACCGCAGCAAATAATATCAAGAACACAAGAACGAAAACTATACACAAGACGATGACAATTCGTTTATTCGTTATTCTCTTATTCATCTTCATATTCTTTATTATGAAGAAAATAGGATCATTCTATCAAACACCAAAAAAAAACGCAGTATCAATAAACACTCTGCAAAAGCCTTCTTTCCACCAAATAATCATTTAAAAGGGCTCGCTTGCCAATCTAAAGAATAACTACTCTATTGATGTAAAATTATCAAGAACAACATCTAAATCTTTGGCCGTTTTTCTTTGCTTTTTCGTCTAAAATTTGGTATAATACATATATATTAGCCAGCAGGCTAACGAAAATCGTCATTATTCGACGAAAAATAGACATTTTCATTTTGCCTTTTTTACAAACTGCTTAAGCACCCCGGCCAGAAGGCCAAGACCACAGGGTCAGAAGACCCAAGTCAAACA
>CAZWME010000756.1:0-3062 GCA_964634515.1 uncultured Pirellulales bacterium
CACGGACGTGCGGGTCAATATGGTTACAAAGACCCTGTTTAAGAAATATACATCGGCCAAAGACTGGGCAAAAGCGGACATAAAACAAATCGAGTCGGACATAAAAAGCACGGGTTTTTTCCGCAATAAAGCGGCCAATATCAAGGGGGCCTGTACGAATGTGATCGAAGAATTTGACGGCAAAATCCCGGGTACGATGGAGGAGCTTTTGATGCTGCCCGGAGTCGGCAGGAAAACCGCAAATTGCGTATTAGGCAACGCTTTCGGAGTACCAGGGGTGGTATGTGATACCCATGTTATCAGACTATCACGCCGGTTAGGGCTTTCTCCGAACTCTGACCCGGTTAAGTTGGAATTTGATTTAGCCGAAATAGTTCCGAGAAAGAACTGGCTTTTATTCAGCGATTTGCTTATTTTTCACGGACGAAATATATGTAGGGCTCGTAAGCCGGACTGTGTGAATTGCCCTATTGCTAAATATTGCCCTGCCGCAAATAAACCGGCTTTATGGTAGTATTACCAAAGGAGCACACAGGATAACGCTTCTCGGGATATAAAATATAAAGGAGAATTGCTTTGATGATTGATACTATTGAAAGCCCGGTGCAGGATCTCTGGCGGATATTCAGAGTAATGGCTGAGTTTACCGAAGGCTTCGAGGAGCTTGCCTCTGTCGGCCCTGCGGTCTCGATTTTCGGCTCAGCACGAACCCCCCCGGATGATCCATACTATAAACTTGCCGAGCAGACCGCTTCGGAAATTGTCAATGCCGGATTCACTGTCATTACCGGGGGCGGCGGCGGTATTATGGAAGCAGCGAATAAAGGGGCTACAAAAGCGGGAGGTCAAAGCATCGGCCTTAATATCGAACTGCCAATGGAGCAGATTCCGAACGACTACCAGAATCTTTCCCTGCATTTTCGATATTTCTTCGTCCGAAAGGTTATGTTCCTGAAATACGCCCATGGTTTTATAGTTTTACCGGGAGGCTACGGGACTATGGATGAGTTCTTCGAATCATTGGTATTGATTCAAACCTTAAAGCAGGCATCTTTTCCCGTGATTTTAATGGGGAGTGACTACTGGGAGGGTTTAATTAAGTGGATCAGGGAAAAGATGCTAAAAGAACACGGCTATATCGACCCGGAAGATATGGATGTCTTTACAATCGTGGATGATCCGCATGACGCAGCTAAGATTATAGTTGACTTCAAAGAGGCGCAAAAGCCTGCCGGTATAGAATTGCCCATGGGAATGAGAAAATATAATCACCGCTGAGAAAATTTTTTCTTCTACTCCCGAGCGACAAAACCAGAATATTCAGCCCCGCAATTGATTGCGGGTCTTTTTATTTTACTCCTAAATTTATTTTGAGGATTATTTCACCAACCCTGACGGCAAATCGCACATGTTGGCTGTTCAACGATAATCCCTGCCGTTAAGACTGTTAACGACGGACACCAGCCATTTTTGGAGCTGAGATTTCATTGAGTTCGCCCGGTCGGTATTCTGAGCGATCAGGTTGTTTTGTTCGGCTGGGTCTTCAGCAAGATTGTACAGCTCAAATTTTACGTCCCCTTTATTTGAATGAATCCGGTGAAGCTTCCATGGCCAGTCGAGCCAGGCAGCGTGGCCGGGGAAGCTGTCCAGGGGGTATTGTTTAGTTATTTCACCTGCATCCAAACGCAATCTGAAAGTCTCGCTGCTCTGCTTGCCTGCTTTTTGCGCCTCGAGAAGTTCACTCATCCACTTATGGCTGGGTGTACTAATACCTTTTGTGGGATGGTCCCAGAAGCCCATCGGTTTAGGTCGAGTTTTCATTTTGCTCTCTATCAGCGGGACAAGACTGATTCCATCCAGCGGCGGTTGGTTCTTCATCCGCACGCCCGTGATTTCAAGCAGCGTCGGGTAGATGTCCGATGTATTGCAGGGCACCTCGGATATGCGTGGATTAGTAATTCGTGCGGGCCACTCAAGGATGGCAGGGACGCGAAGGCCGCCCTCATAGACTTTACCCTTGTTTGCCCGTCCGCCGGTCGTGCCGACTTTAGGAAGGCCCCCATTGTCACTGCAATACCAGAGAATTGTGTTATTTTCAATGCCGAGAGTTTGCAGTCTCCTGCGAAGCTTGCCGAATGCGCGGTCCATACCGGTAATCTCGCCGTAGAAGTGTTGAAATTTCTTGTCCTGGTCGGTATATATTGCACGGTCCTCTTCTATAGCCTGATGCGGTCCATGCGGAGAACCGAACCATACTACCGCCAAAAACGGCTGGGGACCTCTTGAATGCTTTTCGATAAATTCCAGAGCGGCATCGACAGTGACCATTGAGCTTTCGCCTTTGGTTTGGACAGCTATGCCTTCCCGGCTGAGAATGGGGTCGTTGTCGAAGAAATTCGGAGCCGAGAGCCATTCATCGAATCCGCTCGCGCCTGGGTTGACAGGGCTGCCCTTGCGTACCGAACCAAGATGCCATTTTCCGAAGTGGCCTGTAACGTATCCGGCCGTCTTGAGGGCCTCGGCGATGGTGATTTCCTGCGGTCGAAGTGTGTGGCCCCACTTGAAGCACCCGAAGCGATTCGGATGTCGGCCTGTCATTACACTGCCGCGAGTGGGAGAACAAACCGGAGCAGCGGCGTAGAATCGGTTGAAACGCAATGCACTGGCCGCCATTGCATCGAAGTTCGGCGTCTTGAGAACAGGATGTCCGTTATACGCCATGTCACCCCAGCCCTGGTCGTCGGCCATACAGAGAACAATATTTGGTTTTTTTGAAGACCTGGCGTCAGAACCGGAAACGCACCCCACAGCCCCAAGACATATGCCTGCACCGGCAAATTTTAAAAATTCTCGACGTTTAATCTGCATTTAGTCATCTCCTTTATTGTCTATTAACAAAGTTCACCGGTTCCGGAGAAGTGCTTAGCACTTAAAAAATATCCAGTTAAGCAACATTAAGATTTATAGAGCAGGATAATTTTTTAACCGATTTTACCGTCCCCGTCGATGTCGAGCCCGTGAATCTCCTCGATCTTCTTGACCAGCTCGCGCAATGTGTCCTG
>CAZWME010000757.1:0-3061 GCA_964634515.1 uncultured Pirellulales bacterium
GCCGTTATCCACCGCAGTAATGGAAATATTGCCACCGGTGATCTTGAGGTCATCCCGGCTCTCAATGCCATCTGAATAATTCGCATTAACCGTCAAGGATCCATTACCATTGATCGTTAGATCATCATGCGAAAAAATAGCCGCATCCGGCTCCCCACTCGCATCCAGATCGGTATAATTTGTGCCGTCAAGAACCGTGTTTGTCGTGCCGTCAAGCAGTGTAATAACCACTTTTCCAGCATTTTGAACGAAAATAACACTACCGCTGTTGTTCGTGATTTCTGCATTGTTCAGATACAATTGCACTTCTTCCTCATCACCTACGTTGACGACAACTTGTCCATCGGTCAACGTACCACTCAAAATATATTCCCCTGCAGCAGTGATGTTTCCAACTGAATTAGCATCGTAGTCTGACAGATTGATTTCGCTGCCCTGAGCGGTATATGACATACTCTCAGAACTTTCATCAGATGCGTCCTCATTTGAGGTAACAGCAGTGCTATCTGAACTATTATTGTCTGCAGATGATTGATATGAGCTTGAATCTTCAATTGTAGCAACGACAACAGAGTTGTCATTGGTGATCAGAGTACTGCTGCTGTTTCCACACCCAGTCAGAAATGCCAGGGCAAATGAACATAATAAAACTATTGATAATAACTTTTTCTTCATGGTTTTTTCTCCTACGTTATTTTGCTTGATGTGTTGTAATGCTCGAATAATTTGTTTTATGCTTTTCAACACAAATTTATTCTCTTTGCCAAGCAGAATAATCCCAATTAATTAATTTTTGGTCAAGGACAAGTAAAGCATTTTTTGCATCTTGTGAAGAGAAATATGGATTTATGCGCGAATTTTGGGGTTTTTTAGATTAAAAATTCAAAGAAACACCCTATGATTCTCTAGCTTCGGGTGCTGAATCTGACCCATACTTCCGTAAAAGATTCTTTTATCGTCAATTCCTGTAGTTCTGATAATCCACCCATAGTGCTTGCATATTTATATCAATCCGATTTTTGAAGGAACCAAAATCTCATTCTTTATAGGGTGTGACGATCATCGTTTGCCAGGTGCAAGACTATATCGGATCACTATTATAGCCACACCGACAGACATGCGATCCAACGATTTCAACAAGTAAGGTCAACAGACATTTACAATATACGAACCAGAGCTACCCTCTCATAACGACATCCCTGCCAGTAGTGGTGGCTGCGCCATGATCATTTCCTTCCAGATTAACACCCGCTCGGGTCTGGCTTTATACCAATCATTCATAAAGGTGAAGGAAAGGATACGACGGTAAGCAAAGAACACCTCTAGCTGAGGTAACCATGCCTTGTCAAGTTCATTCTCACGAAAATACCCCTTTAAAAATACTTTCAAAAATTGTTCCAATCGTTCTGGGTGATGTAGAGGTAGACTCAGCCCACCGGACAGCATCGTCAGCACATGCTGGCAGGAGATGGCGATGTCGTTAGCAAACCAGTGATGAGTCGCCACGTCGAAATCCAGCAAGGTTACACGATCACCATCCACCCGCAGATTCCAGAGGTGCGGGTCGTTGTGGATAAAGCCAAAACATTCTCGACAAACTGGCAACCCACACAGCCTGACTCCAATATCCTCCCACCTCGCTTTAATATCCGGATCTTTGATCTTATCGTGAAATGCTGCCCATTCCGATTCCCAGGTTAAGTAGGGCTTACCATTCTCGGGATCCGTGCAATGATGCCAATCGGGATAGGCTTGAGTCACCCTGTGTAGCTTTCCCATCACCTGTCCCCAACGGTGCACAAAATCCGGTTCCCAGACTTTGGCGGACATAGTCTGGCCTTGCACCTTCTTCATGGCATAAGCCACCCAGCACCCGTTGTTATCCTCAACAACTTCATAGAGATTGTTTTTAAGAGAAGTTAATGGTTCAATCACCGGAACGCCATGCCGGCTGAGGTAATCAATGAACTGGAGGCGCGCCGTGAGGTGCAGTAGAGCTCCTCTCGTCTCCCCCTGCCCATAATGCAATACCTTCAACAAGCGTTCATCCGCCAGGTCACCCAGGCGGTAGACCGTGCCGTCTGAGTCATCGAATCCACCTCCAAAGCGAGCCAGCACCGCGCTTGGAGAACCAGCATAAGCCTGACGGAAGACCTTAAGGATTTCTTCCGGAACAGGGATCATAAAAGCATTCCTGAATTATGCATGTTTAGTTCCTCTATTTTAGAGGTTCTCTCCTCTGACTTCAAGGTGCTGTACTCTCAACTATCTGTAATAAAAATGATCCAAACAATGTAAGAGTAACTCGAGATAATTTATAGACTAGGTAAAGGTAAAAAGCTAATGTGTAAATTAAGTAGAAAGAGAGATTCCAAATCTACATCAACCCCATCTTCGGCTAGTACTGCGGCGCTTCAGCGCGGTGCATCTGGGTGATCACCTCTGATCCGACCAGATCTGCGATCGTCCAGGCCAGTTTCAACAGCCGGTGATAAACCCGCGCGGTCAACTGCAACTGACGCATAGCCGCCTTCATCAGAGTTTGGCAATTCTCATTCAATGCGCAATATTTCTGGATCTCCGCTGGCGCATATCCGCGTTATTGGCGATATCGGTGCCTTCAAACCGTCCCCGCTGTCTTTCCCGTGCTGCTTCCACCCTCACTCGCACATCCGCAGATGATTCTCCTGACTTCAATTCCCGCAGTTTTTGATATTCCACACGTGGCACCTGCATGTGAGTGCCGATCCGGCCCATCAACGGGCCGGAGATTCGTTTCTGATAGCGCGTGATCATCGTCGAGGAACAAGTGCAGGGCGCACCGGGTCCCCATAATAGCCGCATGGACAAGCGTGTGGTTCAGTATAAAGGTGGATTATGCATTCATAAGAAATTGAAAATCGCATAATGAATATGCAATAATATAAAATATGATCGAATAAAGGCTCTCACTAATCAAGGTGAATAGAAGATTGAGAAAGATTGATTAATGCTTGAAGCACATTAACATTTCCAAAAGCTCTTAAACAATTAACAATATTTGATTTCTTTTAATCTGAGT
>CAZWME010000758.1:0-3054 GCA_964634515.1 uncultured Pirellulales bacterium
GGATAGTATCTCCTTGCACTGATAGCGGTCGTGATACCTGCTGCGCTTCCGCCTATGATCAATATGTCTGTGTTTTCCATAGCAACACTCATCTTTTTACTTTTCTTATGTGAATATTACTTCCAAGTACTTTTCGAATCTCTGACCTATTATATTTGTTGCTTCATCAATATCTTCGGTTTTTACATTTATCCAGTGAATAAGGAACTCATCGCCAATAACGTCCAGTGTAAACGTGCCGGGAGTCAAGGTGATGGAATTGGCTAAAATCATCTTTGCTATGTCGGATTTAAGGCGAGTCTTTATGACCACAATACCCGGCTTTATAGGCATTTTGGGGTGGATAACCCGATAGGCAACATCAAGACTTGCCTTTATTATCTCCCAGAAAAGCACAATTATATATATCAGGGAAAATAAAATCCTCTTTATACTTAGCGGGGGGAAACCTAACTTAGAGTAAATGTCAGCTCCAAAGAGCGAAATAATCAGACAAACCAGACCTCCGCAAATGAGCTCCGGCCAGTCTAATTTCGAGATCAAAGCAAACCAAAGGGCAAAAGTGATAACAAAAAGCCAAACAAATCCTTTTATATTTTCTCTTGCTGAACGGGCCGTTTGTGACATTCATAAGTCCTTATACTACAATATGCATAAACCTGCTTTCAAAGATGTTTGTGAGTATATCATATTCTGTCTTTGTAGGCTTCGTCAATAGAATTTATACGATGCTGACTAAAAAGACAAGCAAATTTAATTTTTTTGTTATCAATCTTTGTTCTTTTAATTAAAATTTCCAAGAGAGCGATATACCCAGTATCAAATTGTCGCTGATCACCGCTTAGCTCATATTTTGTTTCGGCGCTCCAAAGGTACTTGGAAAGCTGACTACGAGTTGATAAATAATCTCACCCGGGATCTTAAGGTTATCTGCCGACGAGCCGAGGCAGGCAGTTTTGTACTCCAAGATTTGCGGCGGTCGTGCATCACTAACCGGGCAAATGTATTGCCTATTCATGTAGTTCAGAACCTTGCTGGACACAGTGACATTAAGACTACGCAGCGATACTATTTGTCTGTTCGAAAAAGTGATTTGGAAAAGGCAAGACAGGTGCAGTCAAAAATCCTAAGCAACAACCTGACTGACCCACGTAGTGACCCACTTTAGTCAAAATGATGGTTTATCGGGTACGCAGAGAAAAGACGTGAAAACGTAAATACTTTACAAGTGAAACCTTACAACACCACGCCCGGCAGGACTCGAACCTGCGGCCTACGGATTAGAAATCCGTTGCTCTATCCACCTGAGCTACGGGCGCAAATACCTGTTTTTCCAGAACCCGATAATATCCAGAAGAAAAAGGTACTTCTGAAAATTTTCCGCATACTTTACATCCAACCGGTGAATATTGCAAGAAGATTAAAAGTGAGCTTCGCTGCTGTGGGCCAATTAAAAGCATTACGATTTACAAATCATAAAAAGTAATCTCAGGCCGGCAGTCATCCGCTGCGTAATGAAAAAGAAGTAATTACCGTAAAGATACTTTTTTCTGATCCCTATTATCCGTCCATTGTAACTAACTATTCGTGCACAAGAAAAACGCTCGGTAACAACGTCACCTGATAAGTGTTTTTAAGATTTGCTTTACCAGACATCAAAGTCCTAAGGGAACCTCTAAAATAATAAACATCTCAAACAAAACCGAATCAAATCAAATTACAAAAAAAAGTTATGATAATGCATCTGATTTTTTTTTATTAAACAGCAAATCCACCAAAGAATGTCTCTGAACCTGAAAAAAAATATATATTTTGTAGCTAAAAATATTTCCCCCCGCATATCGCCTTTTGGCTGAGAATTCGAGTTCTTTCGGTGGCCAAAAAAGTTTTCCCGGCCACACGCCACACGCCTTAACTCTTTTTTACATAAGTCTTTACGCAATCTTATCACCTGGCTCATCGTGCGAATTTATTACAACTTGATGAAATAAAGGTCCGAAAAATACCAAAAAAAAAACCGCTCTGGCGCTTTGGGTTATTTAGCTGTTGACATCTGCGCACAAATTAGGTAAAATACAAAGGTCGGCTAAGACTAAAAAAAGCAAAATTTTGTAATTTAGCTATTGACATAGACAAAGAAAACTGTTATTTTGACAAGTTAGTAAAGAATTCAATTAAGTACGGCAACGCCGTGCTTATCCGGCACTTATTTGTTCAGTGCCGGGCTGTGAATATGGAGAGTGCAAGTGAGGAGAGTGATGTTGAGGAGAGATGAAAAGACTTCACGTAATTCACTTCTCTTTCCGCACTTTCGAGCCCTTGGTGAACGTTGGCTAATCGAAGAAGGAAAAGCTGCGTAGCTGAAGAAGACGGCATTAACGCAGCATGGTAAATCCGAGGGACCGGAAAACAATTAGACTTGCTGTTTCTGGTGGACGGCAAAGAAACTGTCATTCGTAAAGTAAGTTTATTGGGGGAGGGAAAAATGAAAAGAGTAATAAAAACCTGTTTGGCGGCAATAATACTGTTCGCGATGCCCGTGATAGCACAGGCGGATGCGCCGTTTGTGAATTTATCTCCTTCATCCAACAGTCTTCAGTTCGGAGAGCCTGTTTTCACGGAACCTTCTCTTATTGCTCCCGGAGCGGCACTCTACCCAACCACCTTCGGCACATCTTCAGCAGATTTAACCCTCAAGGTGGTATCCAACTGTCTTCACGGGCCGATAATGGCTTCTATTACAACGCTGAGACACCGCTGGGGCAAATCGATAACGACCGACCGTATCTCAATAAAAGCACCGATTACAGATGGATACGTCTCAATGGCAAAGCCGGTTCTGATATCAAAGCCCGAAACGGGTTCACATAATATTGATTTGAGTTTCCGTCTGGCAGTGAATCCCTTCGAAGCCGCCGGACGGTATGAAGGAACTCTTACGTTTACAATAATGCCTTTACCTTAATTGACAAAATGGCCGGACAAAAGAAACAAGCAGAATACTGCGTAATAATAAACGAATATCAATGCCCAGGGTTTGTGGATAGAAGTTGT